>CAZTWZ010000001.1:0-11901 GCA_964617835.1 uncultured Candidatus Saccharibacteria bacterium
CTCTGCGGGCCTATTGGAAGTTGTGGGCCTAAAGGACTCTGCGGACCTATTGGAAACTGTGGACCTCAAGGACCTCAAGGAAGTTGTGGACCTCAAGGACTCTGTGGACCTGTTGGAAACTGCGGACCTCAAGGACTCTGCGGGCCTATTGGAAGTTGTGGGCCTAAAGGACTCTGCGGACCTATTGGAAACTGTGGACCTCAAGGACCTCAAGGAAGTTGTGGACCTCAAGGACTCTGTGGACCTGTTGGAAATTGTGGACCTCAAGGATTCTGTGGGCCTATTGGAAACTGTGGACCTCAAGGACTCTGCGGGCCTATCGGAAGTTGTGGACCTCAAGGACTCTGCGGGCCCATCGGAGACTGCGGAGCTAAGGGCGAGACTGGTTTATGCGGCCCTATTGGAGACTGCGGACCCATCGGAGATTGCGGGGCTAAAGGGCTTTGCGGGCCAGAAGGTTTTTGCGGACCCATCGGAGACTGCGGACCCATCGGAGACTGCGGGGTTAAAGGGCTTTGCGGGCCAGAAGGTTTTTGTGGGCCTGTCGGAAACTGCGGACCCATCGGAGACTGCGGGGCTAAAGGCGAGACTGGTTTATGTGGCCCTATAGGAGACTGTGGACCCATCGGAGACTGCGGGGCTAAAGGGCTTTGCGGGCCAGAAGGTTTTTGCGGACCCATCGGAGACTGCGGGCCCGTCGGAGACTGCGGAGCTAAAGGCGAGACTGGTTTATGCGGCCCTATTGGAAATTGTGGACCTGTTGGAAACTGCGGACCTCAAGGACCCTGTGGACCTGTTGGAAATTGTGGACCTCAAGGACCTGATGGAGTTATAGGACTCCCTGGAAATGATAATTTAGTAGTCAACAATCAATTAGAAGCTGCGGGTACAACTACAGCACAAGATGGGCAATATATTTTTGGGTGGTTAAATACTTTTACTAGAAGTACATCTGCTGCCCCATCTTCCTATACCGACTTTGGTGGTTCACAAGTAAGTTCGACAGCCCACTCTGGAAACCAAGCTGTTTATATATATAGTACTAGTACCTATAGATGTGCTGAAACCCATCCAAACCACTTTATTCCCATAAATGAGGATGAAAAATACTATATTTCGTTTTACTATAAAAATTCTAACGCAACAAATGATTTTAGGTGCTTGGTTTATATGTATGACGAAAATAAGCATCTATTAAATTCACCTTATTCTTATCTAACAGCACTAGATGCTAATAATGGAGAAACACCTTGGACTAATTCTGGATTTATCGAATTAGGTGGAGCTACCTTACCATGGAATTCGGGCACACGCTTTATTTCTATTAGATTTTATAATGATACAGCAACATATGGAGTTTATATAGATGATATTCGTGTTATGCGCCAATTAACAGCTGATGCTATTACTGCCGGTACTCTTACTGGTAATACTGTTCAAACAGCATCTGGTACAGGACAGCGGGTAGTAATGGATGGCCCCAACAATCAGCTTCAATTTTATGATGCGTCTAATAATTTAACGGCTGAAGTCGGAAACAACATAGTACAATACTATGGTAAAAGTAAAGGTTTAAGACTAATTGACGGAGCTTTACAATTAAATGAGCCAACGACCATAACCGACAATATTGCGGGTCAATTAGAAATAACTACTAGAAGAACTGCGTCTTTTGAATCTGAATATTATGGTATACATAATATATTATACGGCACAGACGGAACTAATGCTTATGGGCTTTATTCACTAGCAAAAAGATCTGGCGGGACTATAACTAATTTATATAGTGTTTTCGGCGCAAGTAACGGAGGCAGTAGCACAACATACACATATGGTGTTTATGGAGAAGCTTCTTACGCCACAACAGGATATGGTGTTTATGGAAGTGCAAGTAACTGTACTACAAACTGGGCAGGATACTTTGCTTCCGGAAATGTATACATTGCAAATAACTTGGGCATTGGCTACTCTACCATGACTGGTCGGCTTAACTTCCCAGCTGGCACTGCTGCTTCAGATGGGATATATTTTGGTACTGATACTAATTTATATCGGTCTGCAGCCAATACACTTAAAACTGATGATTCATTGGTAAGTACCAATACCTATGTTGGGGGATCTACATCCTATGGTAGTGTAGGCATGACTTCCAATATTCTTACAATCAATAATGCATATAATGGTACTGGGATTCAACTTAAGGGAGATAATGCTTCTGGTCTTAATAAATATTTAATTACTGCTGATCCGGATGGTGCGGCTAACTTATATTATGCTGGTTCTTTAGTTGCTTCTACTACTTCAGGAGGAATTTCCACCGGAACTATAGCTTCTACAAATACAACAAATTCTACTAGTACTTCTACTGGTGCTATTCACACTTCCGGTGGGATAGGCATAGCAAAAGATATTTACATGGGTGGAAAACTAACTCTAAACTGGGGAGAAAATAATTATCGTTTTACAATAAACTCAGGATACCAAAGTACTGATACAGATACCTTTTATATTGAAAAGTCTTCTTCTGATAATCAATTTAGACTATATTCCGACACTTATCTGCGTATGAATTCTCACTTTATAAGTAATACTAATAATGCTTATGATTTAGGAGCAGGTTCAAACAGATTTAGAAATCTTTATTTAGGAAGTACTGCAACTATAGGTGGTGACTGTAATATAAGTGGAGCACTAACTAAGGGTTCAGGCTCCTTTAGAATTCCATATCCTGGAAAAGAAACCAAAAAAGAAATTTGGCACAGTTTTGTTGAAACGCCAACGGCCGGAGATAACCTTTATCGCTATGAAATAGAAGTTCCGGCAGGTGAGAATACTTATACATTAGAACTAGAAAAATGGCACACAGTTCTTAATAAGAATTATCAAGTTTGGGTTAATGGCGTAGATCATTTTGGAAGAGGTTTTGGCAAGGTCAATGATGAACAAACTCAGTTAATTATATCTGTTGAACAGCCAGGAAAATATAATATTCTAATGATTGGTACCAGAAAAGATGCAATTGCAAGTAAATCCTGGAAAGGTATTATAAGGGATAGAGTATAAGGATGGCTATCACAGGCGTACCTAAAAGAGTAGAGGATTGGAATAAAAGCCTCTGTAACAGTTTATATAGTGCTATAAGTACAGAACTTTCTAAAATTAATGTAAAATTAAAGGCTGCTTATGTAGTAGGCAGTTATTGTTTCTACTTGGACCCGACAGATATTGAAGATTTAGATATAGTTTGCATTGTCGATGTTACTATTAACCCAATAAATGGAATCGGGTATAATTATGTAAATAATGTAGCTCTTAATGCTAATTATAATCTGCGAAAGTTGTTTGATGCCAAGATAAATCTAGTCTTATCCAATCAACTGCATGGAGGAAAAACACAAACAGTCGAAGGTATAATATTACCATCCTTTGATTTAGCTATTCAAAAGCTTATTGGAAAGTCTCCCACCCAACAGCTACCCTATCATTTTCACTATAACTCAAAAACTAAGAATTGGATAACTTTCCTTAGAGATAAGCACACTAAATATATCCCTTGATTTTATATATATTTTACAGTATATTATATTAAACCAAAAAATATTATGGACATACAAGAAAAAATTGAAACTATAAAAAAAGAGAATATGAAAAAAGAAACTCGTATAAAAGAACTTGATAGAATTATTAGGCAAGGAAATATGGAAATACAACAATTAGCCAATGAACTTAATTACAATAATGGTATGATAAAGGCTTATTTTGATTTTATTCCTGAAGAAGTTAAAAATCAAAAATAATTAAGAATATACTTGATTTACTCGATCTTTGTCCCTATATTATGTTTAGGGGGTTCTTATAAAAAGATAGAAAATGAATTTCAAAGCCTTTATAGGATATGGCTTATCTGCACTTCTTGCAGGCTGTTTAATTTTCGGATTTTTCAATTATAAAAACCTAGAAAAAAAAGTAGATATATACAAAGCCCGAATACTACAGAATGCCCTACTATACGTTGATGCAAATGGAGTAGCTTCTAGACTAGCTATGGAGAACCAAGATATTACAGCATCAAACGATTCTTTAAATAAAGTAATAGGGCATAATAAGGAGCAAATACGCTCCTTAGTTGCTTTAACAGGCCAGCTGTCTGATAGTCTTAATAATGTTGAGACCGCTCATGACACTATTTACATTAATAATGTGGCAACCGAAGTACAAAAATTTAATGTAGCACAAAATGGTTTTGAATTAAAAGGGTATTTTGAAATCAATAGCCCATTTCGAATAACCTTTGAGAAAATGTTGGCTGAGATTAATTTGGAAATTGTACTGACAGAAACTAAGGATAGACTTTGGACTGCTTATGTTACCACCCCAAATACTAATTTCTTGGTATCAGATGTTGTTCCCAAAATAAATCCTTATGAACCCACATTTTTTGAAAAATTGAGTTTTAGTGGTGGTTTATATGCCAGTTCTAATAGAGTAGGGCTTTCAGCGGGTGTCACATATGATACCCATCACATTAAATTATTGTTAGATAATTATGGAGGAGCAATAGGTTATGAAAAAACTTTTAAAATCCGTAGGTAAAGTTATAAAAGAGATTGGTAAAGGGTTATTTTACGAAAAAACCCATGCTGATGGAAAAAAGTTCAGTCTTGGAAGACTACTACTTATATCTCTTTTTGCCATGTCTATGGTAATATGGTGGGGATCCACAAATATACCCACTACAATGCTTACCATACTGCTTACTCTTATTGGTTACAACTTTGGAACTAAAGCTGTAACTGTTATTGAAAAATTAGTAACCAAAAAATAAAAATGTTCAAAAAAATTTTAGATTTCATATTACGTTTAATATTTTCAAAAGAAGATATTGTTGACCCAAATCAAAAAGAAAAAGCTTGGGAACCCATAGACTATCGTGGAAAATTAACTACTAATCCAGACCCCACCCGAGTTTGGCATGTTAGGAACCTTAACAATTTAAAATGGTTAGTTGTTCATCAGGCGGGGGGACCAGGAAGTATGGAGCAGATAGCACACTATCATGCTACCCCAAGCCCAAATAATCATTTAAGCAAAAAAGGCGCCCCTGGAATTGCTTATCACTATGCGGTTGAAAGGGATGGGACTGTCTATTGGACAAATGATGATAAATATTTAACATGGCACGTAGCTAATAGAAACACTTGGTCTATTGGTATTTTAATAGTAGGGGACTTTAATGGTGGGGCCCATGAGGGTACATCTACTCCTACTGCTGCTCAATTGAAGAGCCTCCCTAAAATACTTAATTATTTACATTCCAAGTATCCACAAACTGTAGTAGTGGGGCACTGCGAAATAGCAACAAAGGCACATCCAAAACCATACTGTCCTGGAGACGTGCTCATGGAAAAAGTAAAAAAATATAGGAGCTAAAGAATGAAACGCTTGTTTTCAATTAATCTAGATGTTACCGATTATGTTCTATCTAACGATGTAGAGAGATTGGCTAATCTAGTAGCTGAAAAAAGTGAAATGGCTAAAACAGCTTCTGTGCACTCAGTAGATGAAAGAGATATGCTAGATAGAGAAAATGTAGCTTTAATTCTCTTTCACCCCAGTTTGGGTGAATTGAAGAAGTTTGCTTGTGACACTGCCGGAATTACAGAAATTAATTTAGGACTACTTGATTCTGAAAAGGACAATCTTCCTGAGGAAATAATTAAAATTTCTGCTAATAATCTGGGGTATGTAGCTACAAACTTAGGTATAGATATACCTGAAAATTTACAAAAATACCAAACTGGTGAGTGGATAGACCCTCATATAGATATAACCCATTTAAATAAAGTCGCTTTTTATCAGAAATTACAGGATAATCAATCAGAAAAGTCTGAGATAAAGGAAGAAATTGAAAAGGTTGCAAAAGATAATTTTGACAGAAGTGTGTTTAGCAATGAAATTGAGGCCAATATTAGGGCTAGAATAAATCTAACCCATGATGATCAGGCCATAGAGTTATATGAAGATATGCTTGATAAATACGCTAACTACACGCCTGAGAAAATATATGAAATTCTAACTTTGGCAGATGACTACGCAAAAATGGCTAAGGCCGTGCAGCGAAAGATTATAAAGACTGCAGAAGCTGCTACTTTTGGTATTAAAAAGGAATCTTGGTATTCAAAAAATATTGATAGCCTGCAAAGTAGAGAAATGCCTTACCTAAGTTCTATTGAAAAAAAGGCCCTTTTTGGAGATGAGGGAGAAGACATATTTAATAGTCTGCCCAAACCAATAAAGGATCTTTTATTCAAAGAAGTTGAAAAACAATGACAACTTTGGAATGGATATTAGTAGTGATGATCGGTATGTGGGTTGTGGAAATTGCAACTCGTCTTATACCAATTTTGCGTAAACCCATGTTAAAGGCAACACGAGCAAGAGCAAAAGCAAAAGCTAATATTGCAGAATATTTTGATATTGAGGACGTGCGGCCCCAGGTTCATATACCTGATGTAGAGTCTTCTACAATTAAATCTGAGACTACGGAAGTAGAATATTCAGATAAATTAGAGAAATTAAAACAATTGATAAAGGAGTGAAATTTAATAATGGCAATAGGATTAGATGCTGGTACAGCTTATTTTATTTCTGTTAGACAGAATATAATTAAAAAGCAGAATAATGCATTTTTAACTCTTGGTGGAGAGCCTAAAGTAATTAAACGGCAACTATCAAGAATGAATATATCCCATGTAGAATTAAACAATAGAATACATATTATTGGTAAAAGTGCATTTGATTATGCTCAAATTTTTGGAAGCAAAGATCTGCGAAGACCCATGAAGTCTGGATTACTAAATCCAACAGAGAGGGACGCCTTACCTATTCTTAAATCTATTATAAAAGATTTGTTAGGCACCCCAGAAAAGCCCGGTGAAATTTGTGTATACTGTGTTCCAGCAAAACCTATAGATTCTGAAGCATTAGTTGATTATCATGAGGATGTTTTAGGTCAAATTATAGAAGTATTGGGATATACACCTCTAGCAATTAAAGAAGCTGTGGGGTTAGCTTACCACGGACTAGTTGATGATAATCTTACTGGAGTAGCAATCTCTCTCGGTGCTGGGATGGCAAACTGTTCAGTTATGTTTTCTGGACTAGACGCTATTAATTTTTCAGTAAAACGTGGCGGAGATTTTATAGATGAAAAAGTATCTTTAGATACAGGAGTACCTAAAGCTAAAGTACAGTTTATGAAGGAAAGTGGAGAAATGGATTTGAGTAAAGCCAGGCTAGTTATTCAAGGCGGAGAAGCCAAAGTCCAAGAATTTCAACCCAAAAATGAAGTACAACAGGCTATTCGTAGCTACTATAGTGTACTTATTAATTATATCTTAACTAATATCTCTAGACAATTCTCTTCTGCAGAAAATATGCCTTCATTTCCGCAAGCAGTTCCGATTGTTATTGGTGGTGGTACTGCCATGGTTCCTGGATTTATTGACCTTTTTAAAGAACAACTAGAAAAACTTAATTTTCCTTTTGAAATTAGTGAGGTGAGACTGGTAAATAATCCCCACGAGGCAGTAGCCCTGGGATGCTTAAATGAAGCAAGACTTGAAGAAGAGGAAGAGAATGAATAATTTACAATTCGACGGGTTCAAAAATGAGCTTGAAAAATTAAGTAAAAAAAATAAGACATTTTTTAATAAAGAGGACCTAAGAAATTTTGCAGCAGGTGCAGGAGGTGGGGTTGTTTCAGCCATTGTAGTCAATCCACTGGATGTAATTAATACCCGACAGGCGTCCATAGGAAATGTTTTTAAAACTATTAAAACTTTATGGGGAGAAAATGGAATAAAGTCTTTTTATAGAGGATTAGATACCAAACTTCTTAAAGTACCTTTAGCAGGTGCTATAAGTTTTGGGACTATGATGAAATTACGAAGTATGCTTAACAAAAAAGAAAATAAATAATGACTATTTCAGAACTCATAGAAAAATCAAGATATGAAACATTCGAGCCTGAGACAGTACGGGTGTGGTTTCCTGATTTAACTGAGGAAGAATTTAACGAAATACAAGCTGCAATAACGGTACGCAGTTCAAATTATCCGTTTGAAAATTTTTATGCATTTGAAAATGTAGTACGTGCCTTAAATGGCATAGTACCTAATGTTGAAATGATAGAGGGTGCAGAGCCCAAGTGGATTTGGTACGCTTGTGAAATTATAGAAAAGTTGCGACCCAACATGGAGCCTTCGCAAGAGGTTGTGGAATACGTTAAAAAGATATATGCGGATGAGGGTATTTATTTTTTACATCCTTATATTACAAAAAATTCAGACGACCCACAAATGAGCGACTATGCCCAAATATATGCCGCAGCAGAATACAACGCTGAGAATGGACCAAACAAACTTGAGCCAAACTCCTTCATCAACCGACAAACTATAGAGTTACTAAAGATGGAACTCTATGTAGCAAATAAAAGGGGAGATAAATAATGCCCGGTAGTAGAGTACCTTTTGAAGTCGGATCGGAAGAATATTATAAGGGTTCAAGGATTAAATATCCTAACCCATTCTTTAATTTAGCAAGTAACTATATTCCATCCAATATAAAGTCTCTGTTTAAATATTGTAGAGGCTTCTTTTATAGTAACGGTTTTATTAGAAATATAGTCACAAAACTTACTGAATATCCTATAACCGATATTATGTTTGTGACAGATTTGGATCCGTCTACTAAAGAAAAATATGAACTGGCGTTAAAACGCCACATTAAATTAAAACAACTGTTATTTGAAGTAGGGCTAGACTATTACGCTTTTGGTAATTGCTTTATTTCAGCTAATTTACGCTTTAAAAGATTTTTAGTTTGTACAAATTGTAAAGAACGAACTCCAATTGAAAAAGTTAAGTTTAAATTCAGGAAATTCGGGTTCTACGGGACTTGTCCCAAGTGCAAAGTAGAGAATCAGCCTTTTAATGTTGAAGACGAATATGTAAAAAACATTGAATCATTCAATTTAATAAGATGGGCTCCAGAACAAATTGATATAGATTTTGATGAGTTAACTGGAACTTCTACTTATTATTATAGAATGGGCTCTGATAGGAAGAAAAAGATTTTAAGTGGAAATAGAAAAGTTCTAATGCGTACACCTAAAGTATTTATAGATGCTCTTAAAGAAAAGAAAGCTATTGAGCTAGATAAGAATAACTTATTTCACTTTAAGCGCCCCACCCTAGCAGAAGAAAATCAAGCCTGGGGTAAACCCGCTATTTTACCTGCTATTAAAGATCTATATTATTTACAAACTTTACAACGTGGTAATGAAGCAGTTGCCCATGAACATATAGTTCCAAAAAAAGCAATATTCCCGGCAGCCAATGGGCCCATTGATCCTTTTCAATCCCTGAATTTGGGTAAATGGCGTGGCCAAATTGAGGAGCAGATCCTTAAGTGGAAACGTGACCCAAATCATATTGGTATCTTTCCTATTCCTATTGGTTATCAAGAACTTGGTGGAAATGCCAAAATGCTTCTATTGGCGCCGGAGCTTAAATTTATAGAGGAAAATATAATAATAAATATGGGTTTGCCCCTTGATTTCTTAAGGGGAGGTGCCACTTGGACCGGTTCTTCTATTTCTTTACGTATAGTAGAGAACCACTTTTTGCCATATAGAGAGATGCTTGAACAATTTATTAACTTCTTTATTATAAAGAAGTTAGAAGACTTGCTTGGATATCCTAAAATTACAGTAAAGTTTAAAGAGCTTAAAATGACTGATGATTCTGAATCTAAGCAAGTAATGCTTAATATGAGAGAAGCAAAACAAGTAAGTCACAAGACAATGCTGGATAAATTTGGAATTGATTACAGAGAAGAATTCGATAATATAAAAGCAGAAGCTCAAGACAATCTCGAAATGCAGAAATCAGAAAATATTACATTGGCTATGGCACAAGCTATTTCTCAAAGTATTCTTGCTCGTGGGGAAGCTAGAGCTCAGCATGCAATGAAAGATGAGGAACATCGCTTAAGAGAAGAACCTTTTGAGAAAGAAGTAATGCAGGAAAATCAAAATATCTACTTGGATAGTGGAAAACTGATAGAAAGTTTAGCTCTACAATTAAGTATGACTTCTCCTAATCAGCAAGAAGCTCTTTATGCTGACTTAGCAAAGAGAGCTCCAGTAACAGCGGCACTAGTACTGGAAAGATTCCTAGCAGATCAGCAAATGCCTGTAGAAGAAAATGGCACAGGACAGGGTGTACCAACAACAGGGCCGGGCCCGGGTGCACCGCAAAAAGCCAATAAGAAAGAAAATCAAGTACAATCCTCAGGAAATAAACAAAAAGGACAGACACGAGGTAATCCAACATAATGTGCAAAATATTAGTCGTAGACGACAATAAAACAGTAAGGAAAAGGATGGAAAGTATCCTAAAAAAGCTATTCCCAGAACACCAAATAACAGGGTTTGCAGCTACAAAAAAAGCTTTAAAAGTAGCTAAAGAAGCTCCATATTGTCCGGAAATAGTGTTTTTTAATAGCTTAAAGAAAAATTCCACGGATGGGGTGGAGTTTGCTAAATTATTTAGAAACAAAGCACCATCTACAATATTAATATACTTATCACCTAATAACGGAAAGCAAATAGGGATTTTTAAAAAACTATCTAGTGTAGGAATTGATGGATATATATCTACCCCTATACAAGAAACCATGGTTGAATTTAGTGTTTTAAATGGTTTAACTAGGTTAAAAAGCCTACAAAGTTATAAATCTGAAGAGCATGTGGCCCTAGAAACAGCAGTAGGAAAATTTGCAAATAGAATATTAAAAGCAACAGATCATTTAGTACCTAAAGAAAAAAAGAGGTTTCTAGGCTTAAAATTAAAGTAGGGGTATAAAGTGGGATCAGAAAATGTAGTTGACCGCCTAGAAAGGGCGGCTGGAAGATTTGAGCAATTAACAAAATTAAACGGGCCCTCCAAATCACAATTTTGGATGTGGCTTATAGGAATATTAGTTACTTTAATAACTAGTTTGGTTTTAGTGGCGGTTAGCTTTGGATCTTTACAAACACAGGTATCAAAAATAGAGAAGACCCTGGACAAACATATGGCAAATACTGAAGTTCACCTTACTAGAAAATTTACTGATAAGGTCCAGGAGGCATGGCAAAATGCCAAAAATGCCAAAAATAATTTTGGAAATAAATAATTATGATTACTAAATACGGTACATTTGTAGTTTTTAAGTGCAAGCACTGCAAAAAAATAGATCGGGTTCCATACCATTTAAAGAATAGTGCCCCTTTAGAGAAATTTGCAAGTTATTGCACGCATGAATGGGAGATTTTAAACGATGGGAATGCTTACCAGGAAGAAAGTGAAAGTATTCATGTTGGCGAAACCGGATCAGAAAGCTGAGTATGAAACCCTGCTTAATGATCCAAAGATAAGTCACATCAGTAGAGATGAATTTACTTTTGATAAACGTACCGGACATCCTATTATCGTTGTCTGGTATGAAGAATATATAAAATAAGGAGATAAAATGAAATTTTTATTAAGACCGGAGGTAGTAGATTGCATAATAATATAAAAAGACAGCAAGCCCTCGTTGCAAAGGCGCACCTAACCGGAAAAAATGGGACAGCAGTAATAGGTAGACTTGCTACCGCGACACCTGCCACCCCTGCTGGTAAAGCGGCGACACCTATGGCACAACCAGTCCCTGCTGGTAAAGCAACGACACCTATGGCACAACAGGCTAAAGGATCTAGACCCTTTGTGTGGCCTATTACATTAACAGGTAATTCTGCACCTGCTGGTAAAGCGGCGACACCTATGGCACAACCAGTCCCTGCTGGTAAAGCAA
>CAZTWZ010000001.1:12001-22371 GCA_964617835.1 uncultured Candidatus Saccharibacteria bacterium
CGACACCTATGGCACAATCCACCCCTGCTGGTAAAGCGGCGACACCTGTGGCACAACCAGCTAAAAAAGGACCAAGTCCCTTTGGGCAGGCTTTTGCATCAGCTAGAAGCCAAGGAAAGCAGAGCTTTGATTTTGGTGGAAAATCATACAACACCAGGTATAAAGGTGAGAGCAAAAAGGATTGGTTAGCTGGCTCAGCTCAACGACTTTCTCAACATGTTAAAGCAAATGGAATGGCACAGGGCTTATCTTCTAATCCCAAAGGTATTAAAAAAGGTATTGAAAGTGCAGGAAATGGAACTCCCAAGGGTGGTAGGTTTCGTCATCTAATACGAAGATTGGTAGGCGGGGGCGGTAGTAGTACTGGAGCCCCTAATGGGGGTAGGAATGTTAGGGGTGGTTCAGGCCCCTATTAAGGACAATAGGTATGATTAGGTTAATAAATGGTAGTTGGTTTTTGTTTACCAGTAATGGTGATCGCAAGCTAGGCGGTCCCTATAAAAATAGGGAGGGAGCCGTAAAAAGAGAGCGTCAAGTTCAATATTTTAAGCATGTTAAAAAAGCCTCTCTAAAAAATGAATTATCTAAATTAGCCATGGCTATAGACTTTTCTGGCCACTTCTGGGACAGAGTCTATGGAAGACAAAAAGTTAAAAATAGCCTGGCTAATTTAGAATATGCATTAAAAAATATTGGGGATAAAGATACTTATCTGGAAGATATTCCAGAATTAAAACATTTAGTTAGCTTCAAAAAAAATAATAGATTCATTTATCAAGAATCTCCTACATCCGCAAAATATATTTTCGATATAAAAGAAGCCCCGAATGGCAAACATGAATTTGTTGCAGTGACGGGGCTAAATCCAGAATATCTTACTTATAAAACTGAAGATATTACACGTTTAATTAATTTGCTTTTAGCTAAGCACTCTTAACAGCCTCTCTTTCTCTGTCTTGTTCTTTCGAGGCCTTATCAAATATTGATTTGATAAACTTTCGTTTGTCTTTCCAGTTAAACTTTTCATGAACTCTATCTACTGCTTCCTGTGAAAATACTGGTTGTTTATTATTGTCTAACCATTTCTTATACTCAATCTCCAGAGCTTTAATAACTTCTCTAACATCCACAATCGGCCGAACATGTCCATTATCCATAGACATATTAAAATGTGCTATATTTGGAATTAAATGCCCAGTATTGCCCATTACTTCAGGAACTGCAGAATGGTCGGGAGCTATCGATATAGTTCCTGTAGCTGCCGCTTCACCTAAACTAAATCCGAACCCTTCACCGACAGTAGTAGTTATATTAATACATGCAGCATTATAGATTTGGTTTAAAATTGTTTCCGGATATGGATTTCTGTATATATCCACAGCGTTAATCTGCAATGTCCTATCTTTTCCTTTCTCTAAATCTTTATCTCTATACCCAGCATTATAAGCATGCGCCTGTAATAGATTAGCTCGGCCGGGACCCATGCCCTGTTCCCTCGGAACCATATGTAAATACAGTTGTACATTTGGTCTTCCATCTACTTCTGATACAACATCCCCTGAAGGACAATTGTTTAAATCGCACCTTGGCTTACTTTTTTCATACCAATTCCCACACTTACAAATTTTATATCCTTTAGAAAACATTGCTACTGCACGCAATGTTAATGGTATAAGTTTTCTTGGTTGAAATCTGTTGACATTAATAATAAGAAATTTACCATCCCAACCCATTCCTTTTCTCAGGTTTCTTATTTGGTCTTGTGGTAATGGTTTAAATACGTTTGTGTCTATTCCGTGGTCAAGAGTGTGGATTGGATTAGTAATGTCTGGAAATGTGTCTAAGATTGCTTGTTTTGCAAAATTAGTATAAGTTATAACAGTGTCTGCTTTCCTAATTGGGCCATCCCAGGCTATATTAAAGGGGGTTCCATCTACTGGAAAATAAATAATTTTTTTCGCCTGTGGAGCCAGCTCTTCAAAAATTTTCCAGGCCTCTGAAATATTGAAAATATCTTGGAAAATAAATAATATATCGGGTTTAGTTTTTGGTAAAATTCTCTTGAGTTTTTCAAATCCCATTACTTCATAATTTGTGGCCGCTGGGTAAATAAACCACTTGTTTGTATCGTATTTTTCATCTCCATGGTAATTTATCCCCACTATTTCCAAATCATAATCCTTGTGAAGTTCGGAGAGTAAATTTTTTGCTACAATTCCAAACCCCGTAGGGACAGTTGGAGAGTCACACCATGCTAATATTTTTTTCTTGCTCATAAGTATTCTGGTTATATTTTAATATAATACGAATTTTTAAAAAAAGCAAGATAAAAAAAGAGACTGGCTCTTTTTTTCGAGTATTGTAGTAAATACCCTGTCATTTTTTTACCGTTATACTTCCTCGCAGAGGTCTCAAATTGTGCCCCTTCTGTGTAGGTTCTGAGAACTGGTTTACTTGTGAGTTTATAGTGTCGTCTCCCACAACGGGCTGGTCTAGTTGTGGGGAGATGCCCTATCAACTCATGACCTAGTTCAGTTGTTAGAACCTACCCGAAGATAACACAATTTGAGACTAGTTCTTCTTATTCACATTAATATTCTTTTAACGTCGCTCCGACGCTTTGGGCTAAAGCCCTATATCTATAACAGTTAAAATTTGTATACCAATTATACTACTTAAGTCGTTCTTAAGTTTTATTTCCTCATACCTTAGCCAACATTGTCGTAGACAATTTGATTAAATCGTGAAAATAATTTTCCAGAAAAATCGGACGATGGCGATTCGCCAACAAAAGCAGATGCTCCGAATCTATAATTGGGTGGATACAGCGATAATACTCTAGGAATATGGGATCCTTAGATTTCACAAAAAGAATTGTAATCTCATTTTGTGAAAGTATTGGATCCAATTTTCCGAATCTTGTTTACACTACCTATTTAAACACCTTGTTAAATTAGCAAGGCCTGACGCAACGTCAAGCACAAAACGAGGGGCCCCTTAGGACCCCTTGCCTGCTCTATTATAGCTGTAATATATCTATAAAGTCAATCCCAGTGGGATTAATTTTCTTATACCATTTTTTTCAAGTACTCCACCAGAAGGCGCGTTGCATGTCATGCTGAGCTCCCTTTCGAGGGACCTTTCTTTGTAGTTGGGCCAGGTACCTGGGGCACATATCGGTGACATGTGTTACGAGGCGCCTTAAATGGCGTGCAGCTCTCAGCTCTTCAGTATCTGCAGGCATTCAACAGGCCAGGTGGTGTGGAATTAGCTTCGGAGCATGCCTTGCATGCTCCGAAGCTAAAGGGATTCTCTTTCCAGACGCAACGTCTGAATAGTAAGTAAATGTTACAAAGATCTACTTGAAAAAGGAACGGATGAACCATTCCACAAGTATTGTTTGTTAGTTTATTTTATTCCAATTGGAATTTTTTGTGACAGATGATCGCCAACACCTAGCACAATAAGTACACGCTTTTTGAAGCGCGAGATTGTCCGTATCTACCGGACACCGCTCTTTATGAGCTCTGGCCTTGTTGATCTCTTCTTTCTTGTGTGATATGTTGAAGAACATGTCAAATTTGAATCCCTTTTCTTTCCATTCTTGAAAATGGTCGGGTAAACCCGTATATGTAAAACCTATTCTATCAGATCCATGTAAATGCTTGACTTTTTCATAATTCTCCATATTGGAGTCGTCAAATGATAACCTTAAACTGGTTAAATTTGGGATTTCTAGTAATTGGTGTATATACGGGCTTAGTTTGTCCGTTGTAAGATTTTTGCTTATCATAAAGAACTTAAAATTTAAGTTCTTCAAAAATTCTATATGTATTGGTATGAAATCACCTGCTCCATATATACGAACAGGTAATTTTTCTAATCTTTCATATTGTTTCGATTTCGACTTTCTTGCTTTCCTGTATTCGTCATTTAGTCTCGTTGTGAACTCTTGTATTCCTTCGAAGGTTTTCAACAGTTCAGAGTTTCTCTGTACCTTGCCTAGGTACGATGGGTATATCCTTTCCATATTGTTTACATAACAGTAGCTACATGTTTGCATACAAGTACTGCCCCTATCAAAATCGATAGATAATATGGTCTTTTGATTCCCAGTGAAACTTTGTAGAGACATAGTTTTTACTGGTTAGCTAATAAAGGTACAGTTACTTATCGTATTTTTTATCTACACCTTTCATATAATCTTCATACGAAATCGGACTCAATGATACTAAACGACGTACATTCCTAATTTTTTTTGTTATATCCATGGCGTGTATAATATCTCTGGCCGAAATATGCATTATTCTTTCATCTTTATGTTTTCCAACTTCAAGTTGTGCCTTAAAGTACATTCCGTTCTCTTATTTTTTTTATCACTTATATTTTTAGTCCTTACATTTAACCTTCTGCTTCATCCATCTTCGTCTCTAGTCCTTCAGATAATATCTTTAATAGTATTGCGGCACCTAAGTACAGTAATACTGCTGCTAGAGATCTCATATTCATTCTCGGTTAATGTAGACCAAGCAATTATCCGTTATTACAATACATTATTAATATACGATTGCATTCGTTAACGAATTCTTGTACAAATTCAACAATTTGAGCTTCTGGTAACATGACAAGATATTTACGTATAACTACACTCCTCTCGGGGTCTAGTCGATAAGTAAAACCGTTCCGTTTGTCTACTGATCCTGGTATTGGTTTTGCCATCAGATCTTGCTCAAAATACATTTCTTTTCTTGCTAAGGGGTCATTCCTCAATACAAACACTGATGGCTTATACTGGATTTGATCATTTCTTGTGTCCTCAACAGTTTTCAACCTAGGACGCCATTCTTTTTCTTCGGCTCCCGGCTGTTTATAAAACATCCCGAGTTTAGTTTGACATATCCTATCTAATATAGAATGTTCTGCTAACTCTCCCTTTTTCTTATTCCAGTCTTTTGGCTTTCTTTCTCTCCGAAGTCCAAAAGGAAGAACAACCTTAATTTCTCTTAGGTCGGGATGCTCGTTAAAATATTTGATGTGGTCATAAAGTTGAGCTGACCATACTCCTTTAGAAACTGCTCCCCCCTCTTGGGATTCACGGTCTTTATCCATTCGATTTGTCCTCGTAGTTGCTGTGCTTTCCGCTCATTTAACGGAGTTTGACTAACTTTCAAATTATGAAGCAGGGCTCTAAAATTCCTCCAATTTTGTCGTGCTATATTTGTCTTTTCATTAACAATTATACCAACCACTTGCATACGCTTGTTCTTACGATTAATGTGTATTTTTTTGGGATTTAATCTTAGACCGTATCGTCTTAGAACTCTCTTTGTAAAGATAATAACTGTGCCTGCAATATCAATATTTTCTTTGGTGGAGAATACAATATCATCTGCATATCTAGTTACAGTTGCTTTCAACTTTTTTGCCTCCTCAGACAATGCTTTGTCTGGTCTTAGCATAAATAGATTTGAAAGAGCTGGACTCGTAGGAGCTCCCTGTGGAACTATTCCTTTATATGTTAATAATTCTGCTAGGTCATCAATACTCTGGTCTAGTTTTTTCTTTTTATCCGGGAGCATAGAAGTTGATATAAATCCTGCCTTCCCGGCCTCCTCCTGTTTCCAAATAGGTTTAGAACGGTGCAAAAAATGCAATAATTCTATTACTCTTTCTTTGGTAATTGAGTTGAAAAAGTTCTTGATGTCTAGAGCTATTAAAATATCTGCTCCTACATGCTTCTCAGCAGCTTTAATGGGATTACGTTTCTTAGCAAACCCATAGGCTATTGAATGAGGTCCAAAACGATATAAAACTTTTTTTATAATTAAATTTTGCCATATTTTTAATTTTCCAATAGGAGCGTCGATATATCTTTTTTTACCATTCTTCTTTCGTATTGGGTAAGAATAGTAATAAGATGACTTATTTAATATTACTTCGTCAATCTCATCTCTTGTCACACCCAATATCTCACATGTATCTTCGTATTTTTTCATATAATTTTTTGGTTTGGTGGGGGCAGATGGAGCCCCATACCCTACACTAGTTTCAAACCAAGTATCCGGTATTCCGGATACTTGGTGATATTACCAATAGGAAATAATTGCCTATTGGTAAGAGAAATTGTTTTTATGATTCTAGTATCCCAGGAAGAATCGTAGGGGTACTAATTTTCATCTCCAGACGAAACGCCTGAAATAACGGTAAACCGTCATATGTCTGTAGGGCCAAAGGCCTACATTTCATCAAATAGATGAATTGCTAAATCTTCTCGAGTTTGTTCGCTAAATTGCGATAACTTATAAATTTCATTACAAAAGAGTTTTAGACTCCCCTCGGAATTACCACGGGCGTCAACTAAGATTCCATAAATGCTGACATTGAAGGAATCTTTCCACTCATTGTATTCTTTTATCCACCCCTCCCTGACCACAGAATTTCCATCCGTAATGAAAATAATATCAGCTTTCTTATAGTCCTCTTCGGAATCAATAAGGTCTCTTGAATGAGTAAGGGCTGGCTCAAATAAAGTTCCACCGCCGGAAAAATATTCGGCCAGGTCTAGTACTTCCATAATATTATATGGAGCTTCCTTTGGAAATTCATTAGTATGCAATTTTTTGGGGTCTCGAGTATGATCGAAATGTATGCAATAAAAATTTCTTTTTTGGTAGATGGCAACTTCTAAAAGCGCCAATGCGACTGATTTTGCCCATATCTCAGGGTCGCCTACCATGGAGCCTGAATCATCTATACAAACTACAATGGCTCCTTTCTGCTTCTTTTCCTTTCCTCTAAGGTCATATTGTAGAAGTCTACCTTCTACAAAATCCTTCATGAACAAAGCTTTAGTTGCAGGGTGTTGTAGTTTTTGAAGCTCGGAAGGTATTAATCTTCCGATATCACTACCCTGAGATATGTCATAAATTTCATCCATACCTTTGACAACCTTCTCCCGCTGTCTCTGAGTAGCTAATCGTTTTAATCTTCCTGCCAATTCTGCTATTTTCTTTAGCTTAGTGCTGTTTCTCAATCTCTTTAGTAGGGCCATCTTTTCATGGTAAGACATTTTAGTAAAAGTATCATCACCATCCAAACCCCAATGAGAAATCATATCCGAAGTTTCCACCACTCTTTCGTGGACACGGTCAAGCATTCTTCTCATGCTTTGCTGAACTTCTTTTTTCTTCATAGACTGCCTAAACTGTTTGTAGGCCGCCTCTAATTTCTTTTGAGCTTCTTTGACAGTAAGTTCTTCAGGAGTCTGTACACCTTGTGCATTTCCTCCTCCCTCCTTACTTTCTTGGCCAGTTCCGTTGGTTGCACCTTCAGATTCCTTTTGGGCTTCTTGAGCCTGTTGTGCTTCACCTAAAGCTTGGAGATATTTTTGAAATTTTTCCATCTGCTCCTTTAACTTTTTAATGGCTTCGTGAGCTTCATCTCCTAGGATTTCTGTACCAACTGTTGCATTTACTTTATCTAATCTTGTTAATGCCCTCAGCTCCTTATACTTAGGAGCTTCTACTAAATCTTCCATTACCGCTCTATTTAAAAGATAGGTTGGATTAACCTGGTGCTCTTTTAATAAATGTGGCTTATATTTATATAAAGATGAAAATATATCTTGCTGTAATTCTGGAAATTTCTCATAGTCAGCTTGAGCTTCTCCCAAAGTCTGTTTAATAGCAGGATTATTTTCTTTCATCTCCTCAAAGAAACGAACATCCAATTTATCAGTATCAATGACAAATTTGCTGTGCCCTATAGCCCGGTCTAGAAAATCTTTTCTTTTATCTCCAAGTTTTCTCATACTATACCTTAAGTGGTTATTGGCTTATTCAGCTTCATGCATTCTTTAAAAATTTTTGCTAACATGTCGTTAACTCTATTTTCAACTTCTGCAACTTCACGAATATCCTTTTTCTGGGCACGCATCTTTTCAATGCCCTCACTAATCTGAGTTTTCAAATCCTTCAGCTTAGTGGCTGCTTCTATACCCTTTTCAGAGCGTTTTCTTGCATCATTTTCTCCCAGGGCCCCATCTGCAAGTTCTTTGGCCTCTTCATATATAGAGAGGATCCTACTCTTTTCTGGACTAATCTGATTAAGAATAATAGTCCATACAGGTTTTTCATCCTTAGGATCTGACCATAAAACATGTCTTAGAACATCAAAATCTTGCTCTTCAACGGAATCTCTGCCCGCTAAGAAAGCTTCAGCCTTCAAAAGTTTTAAACAAGTATTATAAGTTCTATCTGTTGGAAAAATACCATGAGCCTGCAAAGAGCGTCTTAGCTTAATAAGAATCCCTGCCATTCCCTTATTAATTTGGACTTTTTTAACACTTTCGCGAGATTTTTCAATTTCTTTAAAAGTAATGATTACCTCAGGCTTATATTCTCCGTTCATTAGCATTGCCTCGAAGTTACTATCCTCTTGGATTGGTCTAACCATATACTTCAAAAGAAACCTATCATACAAAGCTTCTAGCCCATCTTCTGAATCTGGAATTTCATTTGAAGCCCCTACCACAGATAATAAGTTTAGCTTATTAGGCTTTCCATCATTATAAAATTTTCTTTCATTTAGAATAGGAAGCATTGTATTTAACAAACCACTATTACACTTGAAAATTTCATCAACAAACGCAATATCTGCCTCTGGTAATTTGTTAACAGTAATTCTTGAATATCTATCTTCTTCTCCAAGAAGCTTAACTGAATAGGGACCTAAAATTTCTTCCGGCGTGGAAAATTTATTAAGTAACCATTCAAATGATCTGGCTCCCTGGATATGATAAATCCAGGACACAACCGATTCCGATTTTGCTGTTCCGGGGGGTCCCAGTAACAACATATTAGCATCTGCCAGAGTGGCTATAATTAATCCCCTGAGAACTTCTTCTCGTTCTACAAAATGAGAGCTTAATTCTTCCAGAATAGCTCCAAATTTTTCATGCAATTGCATCTACGCTTATACTCCTTCGTAAATCTTCGATCTGGTCTAGTTTAGCCGAAACTGCTTTCAGTATTTCGTCAAATTTAGTATATCTTGGCTGTTTCCAATCTTCATTCCATACTTGTGCTAAACATATAGCACCACCATATAACTCTTCTTGTTCTTTCAGATTGGTCAAATTGTCATCAATTAAAATATCACACTCAGCTTCTGTTTTACTTTTGCCATATTTTATTAAGTGCAATTCCTCAATATGAAATTCATATTTTGCCAGCCATTTTAAAGTTTCCTGCCCTGACCTAGTTCCTTGCTTTGTTACATACACTAGCTTACCTCCATACTTCTTGGATAATTCTAATAAACTAAGTGTAAAAAGAAACGCTCCTGGATAAGGACGGGCCTTAAAGAAAACTTCTTCTGCTTTGTCCACAAACAGCCATTTTTGTACATCAAAATTCTTTGGTAAGTTACTAACCTTACGATTAAATTCCCAAGCCTTTGGATCTACCATTTTTGCTTGCGGGAATCTCTCAAAAAGAATTTTTTCAATGGGTGTATCGATATCTCTAATTACCCCGTCGATATCGAGGCCGATTCTTGGGCCTCGTCCTCTAATGATACATAATGGCCGTCCACGAAAGTTATTCCTTTGCAATAATACACCTTCTTTTCTTCGTCCCACACATAGTGATTTAATACTCCTGAGGCTTTTACCTCATAATCAATAGAAATGATCTCCATAGGTCTTTGAGGATTTCTTTCAAATCTAATCATATTCAAAGTCTTGGTAGACGAGGGAATCTGTTTATTTTGAATTTGCCTATTCTCTTTTTGATCCTGCTTGATCATTTTCTCAATATTTTTTTGAATTTCATCGTCAGAAAAGATATTTACCATTTATTGTACTCTCCTGTCCTTACACCGGTGACAAACTTTAATTTCTTTTACTATCTCTATACCCTTTGAATATTTTACTCTAACAAAACCATTTTTATCTTTGGTTTTCTTTTCATAAACTTTTTCTCTACTTTCTACTATTATCTTATTAGCAGATTCACCTGGCTGTGTTACTTGATGACACTCATCACATATAAACACTATTCTGCCCTTTCTTTCTCGTCAACTTTCTCTTTTTTATTTTTAGTCTTTTCAATAAACTCGTCTGCCTCCTGTTTCGCCAACTTTCCTAAAGCATCAGAAACTGCATCAATAACTGTATGTGCAGCTTCTTTAATATCTTTTTTATTCATAATGTAAAAAAATTGGTTTAAAGAAATGGCCATAGACCATTTCTTATAGAACCGGTCTAGGTTTTTCCAAACCCTTCGGGGCCCGATTCATTTAAAATTTCTCTTTTCTCTTTTTTGATATGACTTAGTTGGCCTCTATCAAAATTAGTTCGTCAGCTTAGG
>CAZTWZ010000002.1:0-8809 GCA_964617835.1 uncultured Candidatus Saccharibacteria bacterium
AAGATGAACAAAATGGATTATTATTTGTAAAAAAAGCCAGAAAAATGTCCAATATTTCTAAAAATAATATTGATGCTTTAGCGTTGGAATTTTTTGACGAAGGCTCGTTAAATTTATTATCCGAAGATTATAAAAATATTCCTATCCAATCTAAAAGTGCAGTTTGGTTTGAACAAGAACATAAATCGTAAAATGAAGAAATGAAAAAAAGAACTAGGATTGTTGAGAAATTACTTGAAAATGATATTAAAGATTCTTTTAAAGTTATTAAAATTCTTAAAAAATACCATGAAGTTGGAGAGAGAGGATTGCCTTTTTCAATTTAAATTAAAATGAATTCGAGAATATTTGCTGCACTTGGAGTTTCAGATTTCAAAGCTTATTTTATTAAATATTTTTTACCTATTTTTATTTTAGATGTTTTAGTATTAGCTATTTTTTTATTTTTATTGCTCGAGCAATATTCTTCTGTTGATATTCCTGTTACTTTTGTGTCTTTGCCGGCAACTTTAAATATTTCTTTCGCAAAGTCAGCCCATGAAATGGCGTTACCATCAGCAGTCACATTATAAATGCCCTTTTCTGGCTCTTTCTTTATCACACCATATATCGCTTTTGCCAGATCCGGCGCATATGTCGGTCTGCCAAACTGGTCATTGACCACCTTAATCTTATCCATCTTTTCAGATAACTTCAACATGGTCTGAACAAAGTTATTGCCTTCACCATAAACCCATGATGTTCGTAAAATATATCCTCCGGAGATCTTCTGAACTGCTCTTTCGCCGCCAAGCTTTGTTTTCCCGTAGACACTTTTTGGATTTGGCTTATCATCTTCTGTATATGGTTTACCCTTTGTACCATCAAAGACATAGTCAGTGCTGATATAAATCAGCTCACAATCAAACTTTTTGCATGCTTCCGCCAGATTTTTGGTTCCAATGTGGTTAATCTTATCTGCTAAATCAGGCGATTCTTCACACCCATCAACATTTGTAAGCGCCGCGCCATGTACCAGCCATTCCGGCTTAAACTCTTTAAACACTCTTTCAACCTGCCCGATATCTGTTATGTCCATCGTGTCGGTATCGGTCAGTAAGATATCTTCTTTTCTTAAAACCTTTTCCAGGGCTTTCCCCAGTTGTCCATATCCGCCTGTGACTAAAATTTTTGTCATATTATTCCTGTTTTTATTATATAGATTCCGGTTCAAGCCCGGAATGACAGACACTATTTATTCTTTATCTCCCAATCAAATCCAATCTTTAGATCGTCCCAGTCTATTCTTTCTTCATCTGGATTTTTAGGATCATAGCTTTCAGTTGTCAGATACGTGATAATAACGGGCTCGTTCCCCAAAACTTGATAGCCATGCGCTACTCCTTTCGGAATCAAGAGTGTGCCGGGATTGTCTTCTCCCATAAAATATTGTTCTGTTTTTCCTTTTGTTTCAGACTCCTCTCTAAGATCATGGAGAACAACCCTTGCGTTTCCTTTCGGGAAAAACCATAAATCGTCTTGTTTTTTATGATAATGAAAGGCCTTTATTATGCCTGGATTAGTTTTTGAAACTGAAAGCTGTCCGAACTTTTTAAGCATTGCCTCATCATCTCTTACCACTTCTTCAAACCAACCCCTGTCATCAGAAAAACGAGTTAGTTTTTTGTACTTTACATCTTTTATTTTGCCATCTTTAATCATTTTGTTTGCTCCTTATTGTCATTCTGGCTTGACCAGAATCAGTTCTTTCTCTTCTAAGGGATCCCTCGGCTCTGCTATCGCTTCGCTCGGGATGACAGAGAAGAGTACTGAAGTTTATAATACTTTTGATAGTCACCGCTTCGAATATTTTGAAGCCATTCGTCATTATCCCTGTACCACTGAAGTGTTTTTTCAAGCCCTTCTTCAAAAGTAACGCTCGGCTTCCATCCAAGTTCTTTGTTAATTTTAGAAAAGTCTATAGCGTACCGCATATCATGGCCCGGACGATCTTTCACGAATGTCATAAGCGACTTTGGCTTGCCAAGCACTTTCAATATCGCTTCCGCCATCTCTATGCCATCTAGCTCATTGCCTCCTCCCACACAGTAGGTTTCGTTTGCCTTTCCTTTTTCCAGCACTAAGGCAATGGTCTCGCAATGGTCATCTACATAGAGGTAGTCCCGGACTGCTTTGCCGGTACCATATATAGGAAGAGGCTTATCCTCAGAAGCATTTGCAAAAAAGAGAGGAATGATTTTTTCCGGAAACTGATATGGACCATAGTTATTTGAACAGTTTGTAATAGTATATTCAAGTCCAAAGGTGTCAGAATATGCCCGTACCAGATGGTCTGATGCTGCTTTTGAAGCAGAGTATGGACTGTGCGGGTTATATGGCGTTTTCTCGTCAAATTTCCTGCCATCGCCTAGCTCTAGCGCTCCATAGACCTCATCTGTTGAGACATGGTGAAATCTTTTAATTTTATTTTCAAGCGCTGCCTGGAGCATTACCTGGGTGCCAACAACATTAGTTTGGATAAATATTCCCGGTTCTAGAACAGAACGGTCCACATGAGATTCGGCCGCGAAATGAACCACGTAGTCCACTTTTTTCATTAAGCCGTTGATCAGCTTAGCATCGCAGACATCTCCCTGGACGAATTTATATCTGGGATCATCTTCTATGCCCTTTAAATTCTCTAAATTTCCCGCATAGGTGAGTTTGTCTAAATTAATAATTTCCCAATCACGATTTTTCAAAACCCAATGGATAAAGTTGGCGCCTATAAATCCTGCTCCGCCCGTAACTAAAATTTTCATTTATTCCTCTCTATTATTTTTAATTCTTCTTTAAGGGATTTCTCCACTCGCCACTACGTGAAGTTGGTCGAAATGACAAGCAGGAAAGAATTCGTAGATTAGGGCTTCGATTTGTAATTAGTAGCCCTAGCTTTCTCTGCCATTATATTGCTCGCCCGAAGAAGGCTATCAAACGTCCCCGCATCTTCCCATACCCCATCAATAATATTAATCTGCAATTCACCTTTTCTAAGATAGATATTATTTAAATCTGTTATTTCTATCTCGCCCCGGGCTGATGGTTTTAAGTTCTTTGCATGTTTGATCACCTTATTATCATAAGAGTACATACCAACAACCGCATAGTTGCTCTTTGGTTTAGCAGGCTTTTCTTCAACAGACAGTACTTTTCCGCTCTTATCAAACTCCACTACCCCAAATCTTTCCGGATCATGAACCTCTTTGGCAAAGACAACCGCGCCTTTTTTAAATGATTTGATATGCCCGGAAAAATCATAATCAAAAATATTATCACCCAAGACCAGCGTTACATTATCATCTCCTATGAAGTTTTCGCCAACGATAAAAGCATCTGATAGTCCCCTTGGCTCATCTTGTATTTCATAACTAAATCTGGCACCGAAATCCTTGCCCGAACCAAGCAAATTCATAAAGTGTCCCGCATGCTCAGGCGCAACAATTATCAAAATATCTTTGATACCGGCCCTGAGAAGGGTTTCTATCGGATAGTATATCATCGGCTTATCATAAACCGGCAAAAGCTGCTTGGTTGTTACTTTTGTCAGGGGCCTGAGACGGGTGGCCTTTCCTCCGGCAAGGATTATTCCTTTCATTTGTCTGCGCCTGTCATTATTTCCTTTAAATATTCTCTAAACTCCCCACTTAACTCTTTGTGTTTTAGTGCCATCTGAATTGTGGCTTTCAAAAATCCGATCTTATCTCCCGTGTCTAGCCATTCACCCTCTAGTCTCCTACCATAAAGCGGTTTATTTTTTTCTAGCAAAATTTCAAAGGCATCAGCAAGCCTGATCTCCCCGGACTTGCCTTCTTCCATCTTCTCAAGGATATCAAAAACGTCTTGGGTAATTATATATTTCCCTACGGCAGCCAGACTGGAAGGCGCGTCCTTGGGTTCAGGCTTTTCAACTATTTCCTTAATCTCATAGGTAGTTTCATCAATCTTTATGCCATCAATGACGCCAAACTTCTTTACTTCCTTTTTCGGCACCTCGCTAAGGCCAATGACAGGATCGCCATATTTTTCAAAGGTTTCTATAAGCTGTCTGGAGGCTGGGACCTTACTGTCATAAAGGCAGTCACCAAACATTATAAGAGCGGGCTCGCCATTCAGAAGGTGTGCTGCCTGCAAAACTGCGTGCCCGTCTCCAAGCGGCATAGGCTGGCGCACATAAGAAAACTTTGCAAGGCTCGAAATTCCCCGGACCGCCTTAAGCAGGTCCTTCTTGTTTTTCTCGACGAGGGTGTCTTCCAGTTCGTATGAAATATCAAAATGGTCTTCAATGGCTCTTTTGCCGCGGCCTGTAACAAAGATTATTTCTTCAATCCCTGAGGCAACCGCCTCTTCCACAAGATACTGAATTACCGGCTTATCAACAATCGGCATCATTTCTTTCGGCATAGACTTCGTTGCCGGCAGGAAACGTGTTCCGAAACCCGCTACCGGCATCACAGCTTTTTTTACCGGTTTTCGGTTCATTTATTTTTTTGCTCCTTTGCTATAAACATTCTCCTGTCCGCGCCTTTCCCCTCAGAGTAGCTGGTAACCCCGCTCTTTTCTGAAGCCCTTCTGTGCGCCAGCATTCTTTCGTATGGATTCATTGCCGGGAGCATTTCCTCCATTCCGGTATCACGCACTTTTTTTATTGCCGCGTCTACCATGTGTTCTATCCTTTTTTCTTTGTCTTTTAAGTACCCGCCCACATCTACGCTCAGCGATGTATCTTCGGGAAGATCCTCGCGGCAGATGAGAGCGAGCACATACCTTAATGCAAAAAGATTTTCTCCCCTATATCCTATAAGGAGGGCCTTATCGGCAGATTCAATAGAAATTTTAATAGCTCCTTCCTCGGCTGATACATTAATCTTTTTATCAACACCGAGCAGGGAAACTGTTTTTTCTGTTTTTTCCTTAACTTTTTTAATTGTACCTACGCTTATACTCATGGTTTCTGCTTATTACTAATTATTAAACAAATCTACTAATTATATGTTACCTATTACTAATCATACTAATTAACTAATCTACTAATTTTTTTTGAACATTTGAATTTTGTGTTTGTTTCGTATTTCGTGCTTAGGATTTAGGATTTTGTCTTTTTTATCCGCATATGTTCCAGGAGGCTAACCTCTTTGTGCAGTATTAAATACTGCTGAAATGCGGCAATCGCAGTTGAAACCGTCCAGTAAAGCGGGAGGGCTGCCGGAAGACGAAAAGAAATAAATATTGTGATAAGAGGAAAGAAGTATACCATTTTTGTCATCATCTTCTGCTGAGAGTCCTGGGGTGTGCTTGGAGTCATCAGCTTTGTTTGCAAAAGCTGAGTCGCGCCAGCCATAATGGCCAAAACAACATTTGGCTTAGCAAGATCTACAACACCCAAAAAAGTGGTATCAAGCGAGCCACCCGCATCTATTACATCTCGGACAAAGGGAATTTTTTCAACAAAAGAGTAAAGCAGGGACAGTATACCTGTGGAAGGATCTGTAAGCTGGATAAAGTTCGGATCTCTAAACTTGATAAAAACATAATAAAGCCCTATGAGAACTGGCAGCTGCAAAAGTGTCGGCAGACATGAAGAGAAGGGGTTTATTTCTTTTTCTTTATATAACTCTGTCGTTGCCCTCTGCAGGGCCTTGGGGTTGCCCTTGTATTTCTTTTTTATCTTGTCTATTTCCGGCTGCAGAGTCTTTAGGGCTTTTTGTCCATGAAGAGCTTTGGCTGACAGTGGCCAGAGTACAGCCCTTATAACTATCGTTATGGCTATAACTGCCATACCGAAGTCCTGCGACGGCATCGCGCTATATAAAACAAATAGCAGGTTAAGTAGCGGCTGGACTATAAATGTAGTAAACATATAAACTCCTTTGTCGTTATTCTACTAATTACTTATCTTAAGCAAATCTACTAATATTACTTATTTCTCGCGAATCTAATTTGTATTTATTTGTAATATCAGTAGATTCGTCTAGCATTCGTAATTCGTTATTTAACCGGATCTTCTCCCCCTTTTGAAAAAGGATTGCACCTCAAAATCCGCCAGGATCCCATGCCCATTCCTTTTATAATACCGTATTTTTCTATAGCTTGGTAGGTATATTCAGAGCAAGTAGGCTGATACCTGCAGTATCCGTGAGGAAACTTTGCCTTTAAGGGTCCGTGATCCGGCGAAAGAGTTTTTTGATAAAGCCGTATTAAAAAAAGAGCCGGCTTCCTCATTTTAAAATCCCCGCCTTTTTTATGGTTTCCTGCAGCGCTTTTTTCATAGTTTCTACTCCCAGACTATAGCCACGCGGTTTTTTGGCAAATATAACAATGTCATATCCTGGTTTAATATGCGGGTAGAGCGGCCTTATCGCTTCCCGAAAAACCCTTTTTGCCCGGTTTCTCTCTACCGCTTTTTTGGAAAACTTTTTTCCGACAACTATTCCAATCCTTGTGACGCTTGATCTGTTTGGTAGGAAAATAAGATTAAAAGACTCTGAAAAGCATCTTTTTCCTTTTTGATATGCGCGATCAAAATCACGATTCTTTATTAGACGTTTGTCTCGTGTCAACACCTTAAGCCGCCTCCTTATGTTGTCAGCTTGGCTCTGCCTTTTTGCCTTCTTCTGGCCAAAACGTTACGCCCAGACCCTGTCGCCATTCTTTTAAGAAACCCGTGTCTTTTTTTTCTTTTTGCCTTTTTAGGCTGAAATGTTCTTTTCATAATATCTCCTTGTCATTCTGGGCCGCCTGTTAATAAGCATATTTAACCAGAATCTTCCCGCTAATCACTAGTCTTTATTTCCGCTCCAATATACAAATTGTACTAATCTACTAATTCATACCGGCAATACCCTTTGTCTGCATAATTTAATTTGCAGATTTGCACTACGCTAGCTATTCGTACATTAGCGCGCTGCACCTATCTAGTTTAGCTTAAAACTACCCCTTAGTCAATCTTATCAACCCACGAACTGTCATTCCGATTGAACAAAGTGAACAGAGAAATCTCTTACTGCGGCTTCGTAAATGACGAGAGAGAAAGGGATTTCTCCGCTCGCCACTCCGCAGTCTCGGTCGAAATGACAAGAATTGGGAGATTTTCAGATGTGCAGCTTTTGTTTGTTGTCATTTGATATTGTGGACAAAAAAACTTAATAAATTCCCCTTGTGTATAACTCTGTTTTCCGTTATACTTTTTATATTGTGCAAGCAGGCGGGTGAATGTAAACTAATCAATAAAGCGTGTTGAACCTGGTTGATGTTTTATAAGCAGCAACGCTTGTTTTTTCTTACACTAAAAGCCAGGGAATGGAGATATTTATGGACAACAAGAGTTTATGGCAGGCAGCCCTGGGAGAACTGGAGCTGAGTCTTTCAAAAGCCAACTTTACAACCTGGTTTAGAGGGACTGATGTTATTTCCCAGAAAAATGGAGAAATTGTTATAAGCGTGCCAAATGTTTTTACAAAAGAGTGGCTGGAAAACAAATATAATACACAGATCAAAGAAACCCTGGAACACTTCACGGGACCAATTCATAAAATTACTTATAGGGTCGGCCGGCCGGAAACTCTGGAGAAAGAAATAACTGAGTCGGTTCAGGTAGATCCTGCCGTCCTTGAAGCAGAAGATGCCCCGGAAGTTTTAGATAGCCTAAACCCAAAATATACTTTTGAGGATTTTGTCGTTGGCGAGACAAACAAACTCGCTTCCGCTGCCTGCCAGTCAATAGCAAAAAAACCCGGCAACGTTTACAATCCCCTTTTTGTATATGGCGGGGTTGGTCTCGGAAAAACACACTTGATTCAGGCCATAGGCAACCAGCTAAAGAAGACGAACCCAAAAAAGAAAATAGAATATATCACAAGCGAGAAATTTACAAGCGAGTTTATATCGGCAATATCAGAAAAGAAAATCAGCTCTTTTAAAAACAGGTATAGAAAGGTTGATGTTTTAATAGTTGATGATATGCAGTTTTTAGCTGGCAAAGAACAGACCCAGGAAGAGTTTTTCCATACATTTAATGCCCTCCATCAGGCAAATAAACAGGTGGTGCTGGCCTCAGATCGCCCGCCCAAAGCAATCCCGACTCTTGAGGAAAGGCTTCGCTCAAGGTTTGAGTGGGGGCTACTCGTTGACATCCAGCCGCCGGAAGTTGAAACTCGCATCGCAATCCTGCAAAAGAAAGCGCGTTTACGGGGCTATGAACTGCCGCTTGAAATTTATGATTATATAGCTAGAAATATACGACACAACGTCAGAGAGCTAGAGGGGGCGCTAAATAGGATTATTGCATATTCAGAGCTAAACAACAAAAAGCCGGATATGCCCCTCGCCCAAAATGTACTGGGAAATCTTCTTTCAAACCCAAAAAGGAAGGCCTTGACGGGAAAGAAAATAATGGAAAAGGTAGCCGACTTCTTTGATATTCCCATGAGCGACCTTATAAGCAAGAAGAGGGACAAGGAAATAGTCTTGCCCAGACAAGTTGCGATGTATTTGATGCGTGAAGAGTTAAGCTTGTCTTATCCAAAAATATCCCGGGAGGCCGGAAAAAATGATCATACTACCGCCATGCATGCTTGCGCGAAAATAGAAAAAGAAATGGATAAAGACGAGCCCTTAAGACATAATATAAACCTAATTAAAGAAAGGTTGTATGTTGGCTAGCGTCTCTTTGTCATTTCGGCCATTTCTTCTGTCATTCCGGACCTGATCCGGAATCCAGAATTTTATTTATTATTTATATAGATATAGATTCTGAATCAAGTTCAGAATGACA
>CAZTWZ010000002.1:8909-21704 GCA_964617835.1 uncultured Candidatus Saccharibacteria bacterium
CAAGTTCAGAATGACAAAAAAGTGTGTGGAAAAACGATTGTTTTTTGTGGAGCGACTGTGAATATGCTGCAGATAAAATAAAACTATTACACATTCCCTTAAAAAACTTTAAACACCCGCTCAACTTAATCCCCAGATAAACACCAGTGTTTCCCTACTTCTAAACACAGCCAAAATCTTAAAAACCAAGACTAAAAACCGCCTTTTAAACAGTTTACACAACCACTATTACAACTACTACTAAGTATTAATAAATAAATCTATTATTTAAAACTGTGTGAAAGCACAGGAAGATCGGAAGGAGATAAAAAAATGAAAATCACAATCTTAAAAGAGAATTTATCAAAAGGACTCAATGTTATTGGAAGAATAGTTTCTACTAGAGGAAGTCTTGAAGTTTTAAGTAATATTCTTATAAAAGCCGAGAAAGGAAGAGTGTGTTTGTCAGCAACAAATCTGGAGGTCGGAATAAACTATATGGTGGGAGCAAAAGTTGATTCAAGCGGATCTATAACTGTCCCGGCCAGACTTTTTACCGAGCTTATTACATCGCTTCCAGGCGAGAAGGTTACTCTTGAGCTGGACGGCGACACCCTTCATACAAAATCCGATAGTTATGAGTCAAATATAAAAGGTATTTCTGCAGACGAGTTTCCTTTGATTCCTGAAATTAAAACAAACAAGGTATGTGAAATAAAATCAAATATTTTAAGGGAAGCCATCAATCTTGTGGGGTTCGCAGCGGCAACAGATGATACCCGGCCTGTTTTAGCGGGTATTTATATAAAAATAAAGGGTTCAAAAATGATATTGGCAACAACAGACAGCTATAGGCTAGCTGAAAAAGCCGTTAATCTCAGCTCTTCTAAAAGCAAAGAAGCGGAAATAATAGTTCCGGGGAAAACACTCCTTGAGCTAAGCAGAATATTGGGAGAAATAAAAGACGACTCCCCTGTCAGTGTATATCTATCAGACAACCAGATTCTTTTTGAAGCTAACGGCCTGGACTTTATTTCAAGGTTAATAGAGGGACAGTTTCCAAACTATAAGCAGATTATCCCTGAGAGCTCTGATACAAAGGCGCGCGTTAATAAAGAAGAGCTCTTAAGCGCGGTAAAGATAGCCAGTCTTTTTGCAAGAGAAAACGCGAACAGTATAAAAATATCCATGAAGCCAAAAGGGATTTTAGAGGTTGACTCTCAAGGGTCTCAGGTAGGCGATAATAAAGCAAAAATTAAAGCAGAAGTAAAAGGGAAAGACGGGGAAGCATCCTTTAATGGCAAGTATATAATAGATGTTTTAAATGCGATTCATGAGCAGGAAATAAGCCTTGAAATAAGCGGCAAACTAAACCCGGGCGTCATAAAGACGGCAAAAGACAAAAACTATATCTACATTATAATGCCGTTACATAATTAAAAAATTGATAATTCATCATTCAAAAAGTATTCTGCCCTGGCAGCCGGCTGTCATTCTGAACTTGATTTAAAATCTATAAAAGAAAGGAACTCCAGGGGAGAGCTCAAAATGATAGGGGCGCATGAATGAAAATAGACAAAATAAAGCTTCAAAATTTCCGGTCATATAAAAGCCTGGAAGTTTCTTTTGGCGATAAAAATATTATATTTGGCGAAAATACCCAGGGAAAAACCAACTTGCTTGAAGCAATATATATGATATCTGTCGGAAAGTCTTTTAGGTCCAGGGAGCCCGATATGGTTTTGTGGAACGAAGAGTACTTTCGTATTGAAGGAGAGGTAAAAGACGGGCAGCGGCAAAAAATAGAGTATATATATGAGAAAAACATTGGTAAAAACGGAAGAAAAACGGTAAAAGTAAACGGGGCTAAAAAGCCCGCTTCGGCTCTTTTGGGCGGTTTCCCCTGTGTTTTTTTTACTCCCGATGAGATAGATATGTTTTTTAGTTTTCCTTCACAGAGACGAAGGGTTTTAAATATATTGCTCTCAAAAATCGACAAGGAATATTCTAGAGAGCTTGTGAAATATTCTCGCGTTTTGGAGCAAAGGAATGCACAGCTGAAAGCGATTCAAAAGGGCAATGGCAAAGAGAGCGATCTTGAGGTATGGGATGGGAGGCTGGCCGAACATGGGGCCGAAATAATAAAACAAAGAGCCAGCTTGATATCAAGAATCAATAAAAGCCTGTCCTCTGACTATAAAAAGGTGGCCAAAGACGGCAGAAAGCTTATCATGAAGTATGAGCCCAGTATAAATCTTCCCCTGCTTGCCCCGCACCTTGCCAATAGTGCGCGGACCATTCCCGCCCGCCAAGATTCGGACAAACATCTGGCGGAAAATGGCAAAAATCCCGCAAAGGATGAAGTCTGGGCGGTTTTTCTTGAAAAACTTCTGGATTCAAGGAAAAGAGATATGATAAGCGGAGCAACAAATGCGGGGCCGCATCGCGACGATATCGCTCTTTTCCTTGGGGAGAGGCCCATAACGGCCTTTGCGTCCCGTGGCGAGCATAGGAGCGCTATAGCGGCCCTTAAACTAACCGAAGTCGGAATATTAAAAAGCATGACAGGAGAAACGCCGGTACTTTTAATGGATGATGTTTTCAGTGAGCTAGATGAGATTCGCAGGGATAATCTGGTAAAGGCCTTTGAAGGGCAGCAAACCATAGTTACAACTACCGACCTTGATCATATAACCCCAGAACTTCGGGAAAATGCTAGTATATATAAAGTAGATAAGGGAAAAATAAAAGTTCTGGATAAATCCTAAATTCGAATATCGAAATACTAAACAATATTAAACAACAAAGGCACAAAACTTTTAAGGCTGTCATTCTGGCTTGTCCAGAATCTATATAGCCAAGAAGGTATTAAAAGAAGAGAAAAAAATGAATAATATAGCGGAAATATTTAAAAAAAAGCTAAATCAATATGGCATAAAAAAACAGGTTGATGCAGCACTTGTGTGTGAGGCTTTTGATAATGCGATACTTGAGGTGTTTGGAGAAGCCGGACAAAAAAACGTCAAGGCGATTTCCTATAAGAATAATGTGTTAAAAGTAGGAGTTACTTCTTCTGCCTGGGCACAAGAGGTGAGCTTAAAACAAATAGAACTGCTTAATGGCGAGAAAATAAAAATGGTTTATAAGACAGGAGAGCTCTTAGAAGCAAAAGAAAGGTAATTTTGCTCTTTTGAGAACGCAAAACAAAGCGCTTCAAAGTTTGTCTTGACAAGCTTCTTTTGCATCTATAAACTGAAGGTAAGAATATTTATTACCTTCAGTTCACAAATGGACAAAACAAAGATATTAAAAATATATGAATCTCCCCAGTCAATCTTCACCCTAGAGGACATTTCTCTTATCACTGGCGAAAAAGAGTTAAATGCCCTGAAGTCAAACTTGAACTACTACACAAAGACGGGTAAACTCTTATCTCTTCGGAGGGGCATTTATGCAAAAAACCAAAACTATGACATCTTAGAACTTGCTACAAGGATATATACCCCGTCGTACATCAGTTTTGAAACGGTACTTTCCAAAAACGGAGTAATATTTCAATATGATAATACGACTTATGTTGCCAGCTATCTGTCGCGGCAAATAACGGTTGATGGAAAAAAGTATGTATTTAGAAAAATCAAGAACGAGATTCTGATAAGTAAAAACGGCTTAAAAGAGGAGGGCAACTACTTCTCGGCCTGCTTAGAGAGAGCTTTTCTGGATATACTTTATTTATATAAAGACTATCACTTCGACAACTTACAGTCTATAGATTGGGACAAATGCTGCCACATTCTTCCAATATACAAAAACATCCGGCTAGAGAAAACCGTCAGCAGACTAAAAAAGATAAGAAATGATAAAAATGTTTAATATTGCCAAACACAAAACATTGCTGCTGCAGATACTGAAAGATATTTACACTGACATAACCATTGCTTCGTCCCTGGGGTTTAAAGGAGGAACAGCCTGTTTCATTTTTCATGGTTTGCCGCGTTTTTCAACAGACCTTGACTTTGATATTTTAGAAAACGGCCAGTCTGATGTAATTTTTGAGAAAATGGGAAAGATATTGGAAAAATATGGAAAAATAAAGGATAAACATAAAAAACGAAATACTTTATTTTTTCTTCTTTCGTACGGTGATGGCAGCAAGAATATAAAAGTTGAGATTTCTCTAAGAAACTTCGGATCAAAGTATGAGATAAAAAAATATTTAGGTATTCCGATGCTCGTTATGATAGAAAAAGATATTTTTGCCCACAAACTCGTTGCTCTCACAGAAAGAAAACAAATAGCAGGGAGAGATTTGTATGATATATGGTTTTTTTTGAAGAAAGAATGGGAGATAAACCATGAGATAGTAGAAAAAAGGACCGAGATGAGCTTCTCTGACTATTTGGGTAAATGCATAGATTTTATAGAAGAAAGGATTAATAAAAGGAATGTTCTCTCGGGGCTGGGCGAACTTTTGGACGAGAATCAAAAAGATTTTGTTAAGGAGAAAATCAAGGACGAGGTCATATTCCTCTTAAAAGATCGTCTAACCCAATAATTTCTTAAGCAGGCAGCCCATGATCTGTGAAGCTTTTAATAAGGCAGTACTAGAGGTTTTTGGTGAACCCGGACAAAAAAATGTTAAGGCAATTTCTTATAAAGATAATATTTTAAAGGTGGGAGTTACATCATCTTCCTGGGCGAGTGAAGTGAGTTTAAGGCAAGTTGAGCTAAAAAACAACCAAACTATAAGGCTAGCTTACCAGGTGGAGAGGGGTTATTTTAAAGAATAAGCTTACTCAGCAACCATTCTATTGATTAACCAAGCATTGCCCTGTTTTATAAAAAACAGAGTATATTTTATTTTGTAAGAAAGGCTTCTTAAGCCCACCTTTCTTTGTATGTTTGTATAGACAACTATCTCGGCATCTGACCCCGATATAGTTTTAATATTGGTTTTTATAATTTGAACTTCTGAGAAATCCTGTTTGTTTTCTAGTGGAATATCTTCGGGAGGAGGGATATAGTACCTGTCTTTTAAATAATTAAAAAGCTGTGAGGTTGTGTATGTTTTTAGGCTGGCATGGTATTCCTTTGGGTCGGTTGAAGGGGTGCCCCCATTAATAGCCCTGACGAAATAATCAGCCTTTTCTGCCAAAACAATCTCCAGGGTTTCTAGCTGCACACTTTTTTCTGTGGTCGTCCTCTTTTTTATAGAAATGGTTTCTTCAAATGTCTTATATCCATTTTTAGACACAGTAACCCTGTATTGCCCCGGTTCCAGTCTTTTAGAAAAGGAGCCATTCGCTGTAAACTGATCTTTATTTATTGTTATAGCTGTGTTCTCCGGGGAAATTTTTAGCTTCAAAGTGCCCTTATTTGAAAAAAGAAAAGACAAGAAAAACACGAAAGTAAAAACGGCAGTTACAGCAAGAGCCATTAAAAGAGTTTTATTTTTATTCATAGGAGTCTCCTTTTATTTATTAAATACAGTTATATGCTTCTTGCATAAAGCCATCAAGGCTTTTCCACCAGTCTGGATCTTCGGCGTAAACACCCCATCTGCCTTGGCCCGTTGGGTCTCCATGGTTTATATCTTGTAATGTGGTTGCTCCTTTATCCAGCTTCTCAACCCGCAAGTGATATGCCAAACCCCTCCAGCCGTCAACCATCGCAGTAAACCTGGTGTGGCCCTGACTATCTTGTCCTTGAGCGCTTATTCCCTTGCTGTTTATATAATCTGCAGAATATTTCACATTTCCCGGGTTATTGTTTATGACCGATAAAGAAGCTCCGCTGTTTGCTTTACCCCACGTGCTTTCCTGGCCGGCAATAGCCAGCAGAAAGGCCGGGTTGATATTAAACTCTACTGCGGCTGCCTTTACGTCTTTTGCGGTATCGATCCACGGAGACTCTTTTTTCTTTAAGTAACACTCTATTTGCTCCTCAGACATTGCGTTCGCATTTGCCAGATCTCCTCCGCCATCGCCCACATCTCCGCTACACTTTAAATATTTATTAGTTTCAGTTGCATCTAGCAGGTCTTCCATTGCTTGTATGAAAAGGCCCTCGTCTAAAACGTCTCCATTGTTAATGTTGTATTTTTTTACAAAGCCGGGATCGTTTCCAGGTTTTTTTGGTGGTTGAACATTTTCATTACCTCCCAAAGACCTTATAGTATAGTCTTGTACATAAGTGTTTTTCATTATCTCGGCTTGTTTATAAACCATCTTTTTGTTAATTTCATGATTTTTATTAAATTCATACCAAATAGCCCCACTGCTATCCGTACAAGAGGCAGGGGTATATATATTATTTTTGAGGGCTTCTTTGCTTTGGGCATTTTGTACAGGAACTTTTTGACCCCAAGGGTTACCACAATCTTTTATAACGGGGTCTGATATAGTCCCGAGGTTAGTAGTTGCAGCTGAAACAGCCAGAAGTATGAGAGGATTTATGCCAGCTCCACCATCCTGCTCGCTGGCACTTACAAAAAGAGCGCCGGGATTATTATCGTTTAGTTTGCGAAATGGAGATGTTGGATATTTATCTTTAATATATTTATTGATACCATCTATTAAGTCTAGTCTGTTTTGACCTAGCGTGGGGTCATCTTCTTTTTTCTTTTCTTTAAACTCTATACCCCACATTCCTAGACAAGACAGTCTTTTTTGCACCCTTGTAGCTTTATCACACCATGCGCAGTCATTTATAGCGTCAAGGCTACATGTAGTACCATTAGAGGTTGGTGCATTGATATCTATATGCCCGGTTCTTAACTGACTTAAGTACTGCATTAATGTTCCCGGGCAAGGTGTCTTGTTCCAGTCATTTCCCGTGCCGTTTTCATCGTCATCAATACTTTCGCATCCCGATGTACAAAAATAGCTTTTGTGTCCAGTTATGTTATCGCTGTTAATATTGGGATGTCCCTCTCTTCCTTCAATAATATCTTTACCGTCAAGCTTGATGCCGAAAGATTGATTTTTCCAAATAATAAGACGGTTTAACGCTTGGAGACTTGCTTCTGTTGGAGCCTCACTGGTATAGTCCCCCATTATAGCGATTCCTAGACTACCAACATTATATCCTTTAGTGTGGCGCGCAACTACATTTAAGCCGCCATATCTGCCCTCATATATATTACCTTGTTTGTCTATAACATAGTTGTAACCGATATCTCCCCACCCTTTAGTATTTTTATGGTGTTCCCAAATAGCTAACATGTCTGCCTTCGAGTCTTGTGAGGTTGGTCCTGCCGTATGATGAATAATAAATTTTTTTACAGGAGAATATTCAGTATCTTTTTCACCCTTTGATTCATTCCCCCAGTTAACAGAAGAGTTTGGTTCGGGGCATCCCCACTCTGCTCTCGAAATTATTTTTATTCTTTTTGTGACAGAGCCTGTAGTTGAATAACGTCCATTTCCGTCACTCCAGCGGGCTTCGGCAACTTTAGAGATTAAAAGTAAATTAGAAATTTCTCTCTTTGTTTTATTTAAAAATCCCTGAATTTCCCCTTCTCTTTTTTCTCTGCTGTCTATATATTTCAGCTTGATACTTTTTAGGGTAGGCGTTATCTCTCTCTTTGTTGTTTTTAAAACAACTTTATATTGAATATTGTTTCCTTTATGAAAAAAAGGTACTTCGGGTGATTTCCCCATACTTTTTGCACCATCTTTCCCTCCTATGCCTTGGCCGATCATTTTTAGCCATCCACTCCAGTTATCATTGCTGCCCAACCGTAGATATAGGTCCAGAGTTGTACCTGAAGGAATATTTTCTGTCCAGGTAGGCGAAACCGCATTAAATTCAAAATCAGCAGTAAATATCTTAGATTCATAGGTTCTCTCTGTTTCATATAACCCATCAGCTTGTTTTTCGAGAAAAATTTCTTTATTCGCTTCAGGGTCTTCTATATATTGTGTTTTTATGTTTATCGAAGAATTTTCTGTCGTTGTGTTTTTACTTTTTGATACTAGAAGATATCCAATACCAAAAAATAGAAAAATAAAAAATATTATTAATATAGATATACTCAACCTTTTTTTAGAAGAAATCTCTATCATAGTAAACCACCGTTCAAAAATAGTAATAATTTATAGCTCATCATACTTCCATTTTATATTCAAACTTTGAGGATTTGTTACTCCATTATCAGAAAACCATTTATATACATTGTTTTTCCCCTGTTCCTCAGTTTCTCTAAATAGATAAACATTGATAGTGCCATTATCATAAGGGGCGCTTATATAATAAGTTTTTGTTTGAACTGGTAGAGAAGAAGCAAAAGGAAACCTTGTTTTATAATCATTAATTTCCTTGTCAATTTCTTCTTTACTGAGAGTAAAGCTACCCCCTGTACCAATAATTTCCGGCGGCAAGAGCTCTAGGAAATAGTTTAGTACAATTTCTTTCTTTAGTGGAGCAATAAAAAAAGATGCCTTTATCGTTTGATAATTATCTTTTGATAGTTCTATCTCATATTTTCCAGATTCAAGATTTAATATGGCAGGGGTTTTGCCTTCTATATCTCCTATTTTAAAGTTAGCAGAAGACGGTGAAGAGGTAATTGTAACTTTTTTATTTCTCTTACCGGAGAGAAATAAAAGGAAAGCGACAAAGAAAATAAGGAAAACACTTATTATGGAAGCCACTATTATAAATTTTTTACTATGGGTGTACATAGAAATATGCCTTTCCTATTCTTTGCAGTTCGGCCAGGGTTATTGCATCCGGATCAGCTTTGGCAGAGCCGCTTATGGGGATTGTGTCTCCGGTCTTTTCTGCTAATACAATAAAGTGACCTCCATATAAGGACGTGGAGGCTATTATCGGTTCTCCTCTTTCCAGTCTTTGTAGGGTCTCATCAAGGTTTATCTGAGAGGCTCCCATGTTATAATATTTACTTGCCACATTATTAAACATGCTCCAGTTTGATCCTTTCCCACCAGCTTCACCGCCTACGGTTTTGGCTTCGGTAGCCACCTTAGCTGGGTCAGTAGTGTGTCCATAGTACGTTAAAACCATAGCAAGGGCAGATGGCCCGCAGCCATGAGAGCAGATGTTTCCCGTATCATAGGGTTTTGTGCCCCATTTAGGATCACATTGTTTAAAAACAGGGACCTTGCTTAGACGAGCACCGGGAGAAGGTTGGGCGTCTGGATCTCGGAAAAGTTCATCAAAAGAACACTCTTTATTATATCCTTCTTCTTTAGTTTTGTTTTTATACCAAGCCATAACGCCAAGACGGTCTTTATAGCTTTCTTTGTCAATTCCCTCTTTATTTACGTCTCCCCAGTCAAAACCATCCCAAAGCCAGTGATCAACTGTATAAAAATCATATCGTTCTTTTTTATACCTGCCGGCAAAACACCATTCTTCAGAAGATCCCTTTATATATAGACAGTGATAATTTTTTATAAAGGTTTCAGCTTCCCCCACGAGATATTTTCTGTTGGGCTCTATACTATGTCGAAGATTACCGTCTGTGCCCATAATGAGCTCTCCGTTGCCTTTTCTCTCGGCATTGGCAACTTGTAAATCATTCCCAATCTTTTTTAGACGATCGTCAGCATCTCCCATTCCATTAAAATCCTCCATAAAACAATCATAACAATCCTGAATGCCCGCATTTTCTATATATCGAAAATCAATGGCCGCTAAAAACTCCCAGGGGACACCTGTTTTTTGAGCTTCTTTTTTTAAGACCTTACCATAACACCCTCCCTGCTTTTCTTCATCAAGATTTTTTAGGACAGGATTCCCGCTAGCATCTTTGGTTAATATAATTCCAGACTCTTTTGTAGCATTTTTTGACCAATCGGGAATTGTTAGTATTGGACATAAAGAGTCTCCTCCTCGTCCTCCTTCTTTGTTTGTGTCTTGACCGATTGTGTTGTCCCATATCCAAGCTCCAGCTGCCCCCGGGGCTTCATAGGTTGCGGCTATAGGAGCAATAATAATAACCATAACAATAATCACTTGTAAAATAAGCGCAGTTGCAGCCAGACAGAGTGCTAGAGTTATTTCTACCCAATATTTTGCAAGCATTTTTGTTCCTTGCAAAAGGTTGCCAGCGGCTATAGCTGCGGCCCCAGCTGCAATTTCTGCTAGCTTTTGGCCTTGCTCCCCGCCAAACTTACCAGCCATTTTTCCCAGAGCATCGGTAGGGTCTTTTGGTGTATCTTCTTTATTTTTCTCATCCTTATGTTTTGGACTTTCATCTTTTTGAGTCTGTGAATTTTTTAAATTTTTATCATCAAAGGTTTCTTCTGACATTATTCTTCTCCATAGCCTTCTTCTTCAAGCGCCTTTAACTGTTCTGGGTTTGTGGTTACCAAAGAGTCTTCTGTTTCTGAGCGGATTATTTGGATAATGGCATGATTTAGACCAGCGATGAAAAGACCTTCTCCTGTACCACAGCTTAAAAGAAAGTTTTTCTCGGCATCTGTTAAATTAAAAATCTCTTTTATTAAATCAACTTGAGAAGGATGTTGTTTTAAAAGAATTGCCAGGGAAGCATTACTAATCAAAGGTTTTCCATACTCGCTTTTTAGGAAATCACCTATGTCTTGCCCGATTGTGGTAAGTCCTAGATAATATTTTCTGCCCCTTTTGGCTATAGAGTAGAGGAACTGGGCAGAATCTTCATATTTCATAAGCATCCACGCCTCATCTACTACAAGTATTCTTTTTTTCTTCTCGCTTTTTACCTTTGTCCAGATAAAGTTAAGAACACTATACATGGCAATGGGACGTAAATCTTCCTCTAGGTCACGAATGCTAAAGCAAACAAATCTATTTGCCAGCGAGATATTTGTATGGTCATTAAAAAGTCCAGAGAAAGTTCCATCCGTAAATTTGCTAAGCCGTAGAGCCATACTCTCTCCTCCCTGTATGCTTTCCAAAACGCTCTTTAAGTCAGACATAAGCGGTGGTGTGAGATGGTGAGTTGAAGGATCTTCGGTTATTCCTTTGACTGCATATGTTTCTACCAGCGCTTTATCTAGTATATTTTTTTCCTCATCTGTTAGGTCTCCCAACATTACTCTTAAAAGGCCATTCAGAATTATAATATTACTACGAAGAGCATCTCTTTGGTCTTCAAAATCTATAACATCTTTTGGCAAATCAAAGGGATTTAAAATATTCTCAGAGTTAAGATGAATATTTATATACGAACCCCCAGCTGCTTTGCATAGCTCCTCAAACTCCTTCTCTGGATCTATCACTATCGCGTCAGCATCAAACATCAACTGTCTTAAGATTTCAAGTTTAGCGGCGTATGACTTTCCTGCACCGGAAGTTGCCAAGATGACTGAGTTATAGTTTTGGAGCTTAAAGCGGTCAAATATTATAAGACTATTATTTACTTTGTTTGCACCGTAAAGGATACCTTCATTGTTTGTAAGTGTTGAAGAAACAAAGGGAAATGAAACAGAAGCAGCCTCTGTATCCATATTTCTGTTTATCATAAGCTCATCCTTGCCCATTGGCAGCGTTGTGTTAAATCCTTGTTCCATTTGGAGATTAGCATGCTTGGTAAAAACCATGTGAACACCAAATAAGTTTTCTAAACTCTGGGTGTCTTCATTGAGCTTATCTAGCGTGTCGGCATAAATAGTTATATATATACCCTGTTGGAACATTTTTGACTGACCAGTTGTAAGGTTGTCTCTCAAGCTCTCAACATCTACATAAGTGGCTTCCAAAAAAGGATTTCTAGTTAGGCCTTTCTCTGCTTCCATGGTTAGAGAGGACTCTATTTGGGATGATTTAGACCTTAATTTTTTAAGTACTGCCTCTGTCTGTTGTGGATAAATAAATATAGAAATATCCAAAACGATATCTATATTTATAATCTCTGATAGCCACCCCGAGGTTAAAAACCGTGGATATTCATAAACAAACAGAGTTCTGGCAAAAGTGTTGCCCACCTTTAGATAATCAAAGGCTACCTCAAATGAAGATGGTGCTATCATATCCTTTACGGAAGAAATTCCCGACTGAAAAGCTTGCTCTTGTTTTTGTCTGGTTATTTCCTCCTGTGTTAAGGGTCTTTTCTTTTTGAATACTTTGTCGAAACCTAATGTCATGATATTTCTTCCTCCATCTCTTTCTCAATAGATTCTCTAGTTGATATATATTTAGCCCCCAAGGAGTCAAGGTTCTTGATATGCTCATGGCCTGCTGTTTCGGGATTATAACAAGCATAGAAAAGCTCTATTAAGGCCTCGGTTGGTAATGGTGTTGCAGTAAGGCCAGTTGAAGCTAAAGAAGATATGGTTATTCCCACTCTTTGGTTGAGTTGTTTTAAACTTTGTTCGTAACTTTCGTGTTGAAGATTTGTTTTTTTTGTTTTTTGCAATCCAAGAACCGATAAGATGCCTTTGGATTTTTCGTCCAGTACATTCGTATAGTGGGGGACAACAACGAAAAACCTTTTGTCCATAATATTTACACTAGATAAAATGTCTTCTAAGAAGTAAATATAATTTTCTGTCTGCTCCTTCAGAAGGGGGTTGCTTTGTGTTGTGGAGGCATCTTTAAGTAGAGACAAGTATGAAGTAAGATCAACTTTTCTGGATTGAACCAGAAACTGCAAAGGAAAGTTTATGGAGTTTAGCGCACTTTGATAAGAACCAATAATCATTTCTTGTTCTTCCTCTGAGCGGAGCTCCATATTAATACTAGATACCATTAATACAGAGTGTAATGACCCGTCTTTTAGAACCAAAACATCATTTTTTATGTAGTCAATTTCTAAAAACTTTTGGGTGCTCTCAAAAGATGGGTGAATATTCTTTTCTTCTTTTT
>CAZTWZ010000003.1:0-20108 GCA_964617835.1 uncultured Candidatus Saccharibacteria bacterium
TTTTCATCTTTACTCCAAGATGCTAGAGTGTCCGGTATCTATCTGAACCAGTGCAGCATATTATTGATTTAGAGCAGTTTTTCTGCTATACTTCCTTAGTATTTGGTCCCATCGTCTAGTGGTTAGGACGTCAGGTTTTCATCCTGGAAACAGGGGTTCGATTCCCCTTGGGACTACCAGAAGCAAGGACTCCACGTACGGTGGAGTTTTTACTTTTGTTACTAAGGGGATGAGAACCCCTGAGATGATATAATTACCGGAAACAGTTAGAACATTAAACACATACAGTTTACGAGGCCTTATAACTAGCAAGCAATACGTGATATTGGTGAGATTCAGTCAATGACTGTTCCCCTTGGGACTACCAGAAGTAAGTTTTTAAAAAAAGCTCGAAAATCCCGAGGCTTTTTTGTATTTTTGTTACTGACAAGTCATAGATATTTGTGTAAACTAGAGTAGTTAACAGGGTTTATTATATGTTAGAAATAGTTAGAAATATGTTTAGGAGAAAGCTAAGAACCATCTTGACGATTTTTGGTATTGTGATAGGCGTTCTAGCTTTAGTCGTTCTTGGGGCTTTAGCTGAGAAAATGAATCTTATGATGAAGGGGGGAGAGCAGTTTTTGACAGGACAGATTACAGTATCTCCCAAGGCGCCATCTAGCGAAGGTGGTAATCCATTTTCTTCATCTGGTTTTTTATCTATGGAAACTATTAAAAAAATAGAGAAGGTTGAAGGAGTAAGGGCAGTCCAGGCGTCAGTTAATACTATTTATATAGATTCAGATGCAGATGATGACGAAAGCGGAATAAGCTTTGGTCCTCCACCGAGCATAACGGGGGCAGACCTCGATTCTAAGTTTGAAAATATAAACTGGGCAACACTAGATATGCAAAGTGGGCGTATGATAGCTAAAGGCGACAAAGGCGTGGTAGTGGTAGGTTCTGACATTGCCAACGACAAAGGAATAAAGACTGGTGACTTTATGAAAATAGGTGAAGGAAAGTTTGAGGTTGTAGGTGTTTTAGAAAAAACTATGACAGGTCCTGACTCATATATCTTTATGGAGATAGGGGATGCGAGAGAAATGCTTATATCACAAAATCCAACGCTCAAAGAACTAAAAGAGAAGGCTGTCAGTGCACAAGAAACACTAGCAGATCCGTCTTTCAGGCTTCTTTCTCCTGAGGTTCAGGAGCAGATTAGGCAGGCAGCAAGCTACAATGTGAAGATATTATTACCGGTGCATCCGTGAGCTGGGAGGATGGAGTAGATCCGGAAAAACTCTCGAAAGATATCGAGGAGCAAGTTGGGGGCGTTAAAACAATATCTCCAGAAGAGGGCAAAAAGATGATTCAGTCTATTTCTGTTCTTATGAATGCGGTAATAGTTGGCAGCGCTCTCATTGCTCTTGTTGTCGGTTCGTTGTCTGTGATAAACACCATGATAATGTCTGTTTCAGAAAGGAAGCGCGAAATAGGGGTGAAAAAGGCGGTTGGTGCTCGAGATAAAAATATAATAAAAGAGTACTTGATAGAGTCATCTGCCATTGGGCTACTTGGTGGACTTCTTGGCTTGGGTTTTGGAAGTCTGATAGTATATTCGATTAATAAAATGACCGAGTCAAGCAATATACAGGTTTTTCAGATAACTCCAAGACTTGCGATAGGTGCGGTTATCTTTTCAATAATTCTTGGCGCGGTTGCTGGCCTGTATCCAGCATGGCATGCAGCAAGAATTAATCCTGTAACAGCGCTTAAGGAAGAATAGTTTTAAAATTACCAACTACTAATTACAAATTAAATTTCAAAGTAGAAAAAATGGCGAAGAAAATAAATAATAAAATACTTGAGGCAAAGAGACTAAAGAAGACTTATAAAATAAGCAAGGGAAATATAGTCCATGCTTTAAATGGTCTAGACTTAGATATCAAAAAAGGAGAAATAATAGCCATTATGGGGCCATCAGGTTCAGGAAAGAGCACACTTCTTAATATGTTCGGAATACTGGATACGCCGACAAACGGTAAAGTAATAATAGATACCAAAGATATTTCAAGAGAAAAGAAATCTGAATATCCGGTTATACGCAGTGATATGGTGGGTTTTATATTCCAGCAATATAATCTGATTCCAACCCTGACGGCGCTTGAAAATGTAATGTTGCCCTTGAAATACTCCAGAGTAAAGAAAAAAGAAGCAAAGAAAAAGACCCTTAGAGCCTTGGAAGAAGTAGGTATGAAAGATAGAGCAAAATCTAAGCCAACTCAGCTTTCCGGCGGGCAACAGCAAAGGGTAGCGATAGCAAGGGCGTTGGTAAATGAACCTGCTATAGTACTAGCTGATGAGCCGACAGGAAACCTCGATACGAAAACAAGCGAAGAAATTATCGATATGATGTTGAAGCTCAATAAAAAAATAGGTCAAACGCTTGTGATAGTTACGCACAATCCAGAAATTACGAGGATCGCAGACAGAGTGGTTTATCTTCGTGATGGTAAGATTGAAAAGATAAAATAGTTATGGAGCTGGTTAATTTATCAGATTATGATATCAAGGGGATTAACTATTATTGGGAGCGCAGAAAAAACTTTGACTTATCTGAAGCTGAACTGAAAAAGGTTGGTGTAGTTGGAAATAATGCTCAGGTTGATGAAAAATTAATACCGAAGCTTAAGGAAGCAAATAAAATATTTAAGAAGTGTGGCTATGAAATTATTGTTAAAGATGCTTATAGGTCGCCAGAACTATACAAACTTGTTCAGAAAAAGCGTTATGAAAATGACGGAAAGAAGGTTACTGATAGAACTTTTAGTAATACAAGAATGCCTCACTCAAGTGGCTTGGCGGTAGACATTAATTTAATAGACTTAAAAACAAGACAAGAGGTTGAAATGTGGGATAAAACTGATTGGCCGGATGGAATTTTCATAAATTATTATCGTGAAAACAAAGATGCTAAAAGTAAGGAATATCAGAGATTACAAGATTTGCTTGTAGAAAATATGCTGAAACTAGGATTCAAGCTTGGGAAAAGGAAAGAGTTTCATCATTTTGAATACACCCCAAACTAAAAAACACCTTCTGTGTTTTTTAAAAACTACCAAACGTTTTGGTTACTGACTGCAGCCGGGGCAAGATGAGCAGTCGCATCCGCCCTCAAACTCTTTTGAGCCCTCTTTTTTTACCTTTTTGCTTCCACAGCCAAGGCACTTTACCTCTGTAGTATTTCCTTCGAGCAGTTCAAACTGTGCCTTACAATCCTCACATTTATACTGGTTTATTTTCATGTTTGCCTCTATTTAATTAATTTTTTAAAAATATTTGGCTCTGTTGCGGCTAGATCGGCCAATATTTTTCTATCAAGCTCTATATTTCTATCTTTCAGGGATTTTATGAATTCTGAATAACGAATACCATTTTCCTTGCATCCGGCAGATATTCTTGTAATCCAAAGCCTGCGAAAATCTCTCTTTTTGGTTCGCCGGTCTCTATATGAATAGGACATAGACTTAAGCAGCGCTTCTTTTGCGCCTTTAACAGATGAAGTCCGTGCATGGCTCATACCCTTGACTTGCTTTATTATCTTTTTGTGTTTCTTGCGAGTAGTTTTTCCTCTTTTCACTCTCATGACTAAGCTCCTATAAGTTTTTTTACATTTTTACTATCAGCATGGGAAACACGCGTGGCTTTTGTTTTGCCTCTTTTTCTATCTGGTGATTTTTTTTCTAAAATATGGTTATCAAAAGCCTGGGCCCTTAGAATTTTGCCCTTTTTTGTAACTTTAAATCTTTTTGATGCACCGCTGTGCGTTTTCATTTTTGGCATTTTAACTCTCCATTCCAATTTACTAATCATACGAATCTACTAATATGTGTTGTTTTTTTAAAGTATTTATTCGATCTTGAATGGGTTTTGCATTCTAATCTAGATTGAGTAAACTAAGAATAATTTGTAGATCAGTATTATTCATATATTGGCAGATTATTCTTTCTTCTTGGGCGATAAGATTAAGCTTACTTCACGTCCTGTGAAAGTTGCGTCTTGGTCAACTTTCGCTATATCTTCAAGCTCATTTGCAAATCTCTTTAATGCTTTTACACCAAGATCTTTATGCACTATCTCTCTACCCCTGAAAATGAGGCGAACTTTTACCTTGTTGCCTGATTCTATAAATTTTCTGGCATGTTTGATTTTGGTCTGGAAATCGTGTTCACCAATCTTTGCGCTTAGGCGTATACCCTTTACTTCTATATTCTTTTGTTTCTTTTTTTGTGTACGAGATTGTTTTTGCTGCTCGTATTTAAATTTCCCCCAATCTATAATCTTACAAACAGGGGGTTTTGCATTGGGAGATATCTCTATGAGATCAAATCCTTCTTCTTCTGCCCGTTTTAAGGCCTCAGGCAAAGGAACAACTCCAAGCTGTTCCCCGTCAATACCTATCAAGCGTATCTCACTGACCTTAATCTGATGATTTAATCGATTTTTATAAGAAATTTAGTATGGCTCCCTTTATATTTACCTAGAGTATAATATCAAACAATCATGTAAGTGTCAATTTGAAATACACTTATCTATCAATTATTTCTTTGTGTTTGTCGCTTTTTTATCTGAGCCTTTCTTTCTGGCAACGATAATTTTCAGTTTTTTATCTGATATTTCACATAAAACAGGGGTTTTGTATAAAGCCTTTCCATCAACAGATACGGACACAGGTTTTTTCGTATTGATAACTACTTTTTTTGTTCTAAAAAGAGAAATATCCGGTTTTTTCTCTTGCTTAAGGTTTGCAGGGTCAATAATGTATTTTAATGAGGCCATATGTGGCATTTTTCCAGTAACCATTACGTCAAGAAGGCTATCATGAACTTTTGTTTTTCCTTTTTTGAATTCTGAAAACTTTGTATTTGAAATTTTTATATTAAAAAAGTCAGTCTCAACAAGGTAACTATCATTGAAGTTGAGGGTTGCTTTTTGGGGCTTGAACTTGGATGACCATGAAAAGGCTTTTTTATAGTAGAGGGCTTTATGAATAACAGAAGTTTCCATTGGCTTTTGTTCTGCTATTTCTGCATCAAATCCGATATTAACCGAGGTTATAAAATAGCTCTTACCGACTCTGCCGATATTCAATGTTTCTATTTTTCTGGCAGCAAGGATGTTGCAAGCATTTTGCCAGCTAGAAATACCAAGAGAATGTGCCAGTTCATTTTTATACCCTATAGGAATAATACCGACAGCTGCTTCACTTTTGCCAATTCCGTTTATAACTTCGTTGATGGTACCGTTTCCCCCAACGGCAACAATTGTTTTATAGCCCTTTTTTATTCCCATTGCTGTGAGTTTTTTTGCATCGCCTTCGCCAATACTTTTAACAAACTCACCAGCAATACCAAGCTCTTTGAGCCTTGACTTTAGGCGGTCTTGGATTTTGTTGATACGCCCGCCTCCAGATACAGGATTTAGAATATAGTAGTACATAGTATTAATTCAAAAATTAAATTTAAAATCTCAAAAAGAGACCCCAAGCTTTAATTTATTTTTTATCCTCTTCTTTTTCTTCCTCTTTTGAACTTTCTTCTTCAAGAATGGGTTCTAGCTCTGTCTCTTTCTTTGTTTCTGTCATTGCGCATTTACCGGAAAAAATCGCTCCGGGTGATACTGATAGAACACCAACATTAATATCCCCATAAACCTTGCCTGTTTCTGAGATTTGCAAGGTTTCCTTTGCTTCAATATTGCCCTGAACAATACCAGAAACCTGGATATTCTTCGCTTTAATATTCGCTACAACATTGGCGCTTGTTCCTATTTGTATGCTTGACTTGGTTTTCACATCTCCGGAAACGCTTCCGTTGATGTTTATATCGCCATCACTTTTTAAGTTGCCCTTTAGTTTAACCGAAGATCCGACAATAGTTTCTACGCTTTGAAGGTCTTGAGAAAAACTTTCTTCTTTTTTTTCAAACATTTTATCTCCCTTTTTATTTAGGTGCTTTTGATATTGCTTGTTTTTCTTCTTCGCTTAATGAGTGTGTTGACTTGCTTTTTGTGATATTCTTGGCATAAACTCTCGTACCTTCTCTAGCATGCATACTTGTTATAACTACTCCATTATCATTTTTATCCAAAAGTGCGACAGAAAAGCTTTGATTACCGCCTGTATCATTTTTTCCGAATGGATTATATCTTACAAAACCGACTTTCTGGATGCTATTTTCCATCTTTTTTGACACTTTTTTCATTTCCTGTTCTATTTTTTTAGCATATGTCTCGACTTCTCTAGTTTCTTTAAGGTATTTTTGGATAATTTGATATATATCACCTTTCTTTGAAGTATCAAATATCTCTCCAACGCGCCTATACATTTTATTTTGGCGATAAGTTAAAAAAGCCATCCATAGGAAAAGGATACCAAGGGTTATCGCAAGAGATATTAAAATAATATTTATATCTATATTCATAATTTAAAGTCTAAAATAAAAAGGAGCTTCCTTATTTATCAGAAAATACCCCCAAACAGTTTGATTATAAAGAAAAATAACATCTTCTTCAAGAGGAATTTTCTGTTATAATAACCAAAGATAAAAAGCTAACCGACAAGTCCTGTTTTTAAAGTTGGAACTGCTCAAAAAATAAGGAGATAAAATGGCAAAGAAAAAAAAGAAAAAGAGTCAAAAGAAAAGGAACCTGAAGTATGGTCATGCTCCGGGGGTTATACAAAATGCAGCAAGCGGCAGTACTGATAAACCAAAACAGAAAAAAGCTGTTTTAATAGATGAAGAATCCATAGATCCCGAATTTAAAAAAGAATTGAGAAAAAGTCTGATTTTTGTGGGTGTATTTTTTATATTTATTATGGCGCTTTATTTTGTTCTAATTAAAACAGATTTTCTGGATCCTATTCTTTCTGCAATAGGGTTGGGTGATCTATATAAATAACAAATTTGTTAACTTTTTGGTCTATATTGCAAGGCCTCGGCAATATGATGAGATTTGATATTATTACTTTCCTCAAGATCGGCGATTGTTTTAGCGATTTTTAAGATTTTTGTGTATGAGCGAGCTGACAGATAAAGTCTTTCTATAGCGGATTTTAAAAGTTCTAGAGATTCTTTGGAAAGTTTACAGTATTCTTTGATTTCATTTGCTGTCATTTCAGAGTTGGTTATTCTGGAAGTGCCCTTGAATCTTTTTAGCTGAATTTTTCGGGCTTTTTCAACTCTCCTTTTTATGTTTTTTGAAGACTCTGCCTTGCTATCAGAAGTTAATTTATCTGTTTCTACTCGCGGAACATCTATATGGAGATCTATTCTGTCCAGGATCGGGCCGGAAATCTTTTTTTGGTATTTAATAATCTGTCCTGGTGTACAGGAACAGTTTTTTACGGGGTCGTTTAGATATCCGCAAGGACAGGGATTTTGGGCAGCTACAAGTACAAAGTTTGCCGGAAAGGAAAGAGTGCCATTTGCTCTTGAAATTGTAACTGTTCCATCTTCTAGCGGCTGACGAAGAATTTCAATGACAGAGCGTGGAAATTCTGGAATTTCATCAAGAAAAAGGACACCTCTGTGAGCAAGCGAAATCTCCCCTGGTTTTGGCCACTGTCCGCCACCGACTAGAGCGATGCTACTAGCCGTGTGATGAGGATTTCTAAAAGGGCGAGAAGTAATGAGGGCTTTTTCTTTCGGCAGTGCACCCGTAATAGAGTATATCTTTGAGATTTCAAGAGATTCATCAAATGTTAGGTTAGGAAGTATGGTAGTTAAAGTTTTTGCAAGCAGGGTTTTTCCAGCACCGGGTGAGCCGGACATGAGGATATTATGTCCGCCGGAAGCGGCTATTTCTAAAGCCCTTTTAGCATGTTCTTGCCCTTTTACGTTAGCCATATCCAGATTTATTTCCTCATCATTTGAAAAGTCTATCTCTACACTCTCTGTTTTTTTAATGTTTTTTTCATTTCTTAGATATAGCATTAAGCTTTTCAGCGAATCTACGGGTAGAATATCTGCCCCTTCTACTATTGCAGCCTCTTTTGCATTTTTCTTGGGAACAAATATCTCTTTATACTCCTTTTTCTTTGCCATCATAGATATCGGGAGGACACCGTTAATTTTTCTTAATTTTCCATCCAGCGAGAGTTCCCCAGCTGATAAAGTTTTTCCTGTATCAAATTCTATTTGGCCGGCAGCAGCCAGTATGCCGAGAGCTATGGGCAAATCAAAAGAGGGACCTTCTTTTTTAATGTCAGCCGGAGCTAGATTTACCGTAATTCTTTTTTGCGGAAACATCCCGCCGGAGTTTTTGATAGCACTCTTTACTCTTTCTTTGGCTTCTTCAACTGCTTTGTCGGGGAGTCCGACGATATTAAAACAGGGGAGACCGTTTGAAAGATCTACTTCTACATCTATTTCTTGCGCGTCCAGTCCAATGACCGTCGCTGACTTTACCTTTGCTAACATAAGAACAATTCTATATCATAAGCAAAATACAAAACAAGTATACAAAAGTTTAATTGATTAAATATGAACTGTTTTTGCGGTTCTGGCGCGTTGAACAGCGGCTTCGTGTGCTGATATCTCAACTGAATCGTCTGCTTTTTTCAGTGTTGCTGAACGGCCATATCTGCGGCGGAGAGCGGAGAGTATTAAATGATCAGCAAAGTGAGGATTTTTTGGTAGAACTGGACCGTGGAGGTATGTTCCATAGGCATTTTTATAAACTGCACCTTCATATTTTTTTTCGCCTGTATTGCCATAGCCGATTGTGACTTTTCCAAGTGGTTTAGTTTTTTCTTCCAAATAGGTAAGGCCGCTGTGATTTTCAAAGCCGACCAAAGTATTAAGATCAGAGTTCCATTTTTGTTCGGAAATATCTATAACAATGTTTCCTATACACCTTTTATCTGAACCAACAGTATAAGAATCAAAGACAGATATTCCTTCAAGCATGTCACCATTCTGTGTTTTGAAATATTTTCCAAAAAGCTGAAAACCTCCGCAAACGGTCAATGCCACTAAACCTTTTTCAACTTCTGATTTAATCTCCTCACCTCTTCTCAAAAGATCATCTGTTATAGCTTTTTGCCCTCTGTCTTGTCCGCCTCCCATAAAGATAATATCGGCATGCTTAAAATCGGCCTTGTCGCCACACTTAATATCTAAAACATCAACGGAAATAGCGCGCTCGTGCATTCTTCGCACCAAAGTCACAATATTTCCCAGATCGCCGTATAGGTTCATAGCATCCGGGTATAGATGAAAGATAGTCAGTTTTTGCATAATTTCACTAATTACTAATCTTAAACTAATCTACAGATATTACAAATTAATATAAATAATTTGGCACTTCTGTATACTGATTTGTATCAAATTACCAATATCTAGCCTTGAATGATTTTTTTAATGACTCTTATTTATAGATTTGTATCATTTGTATATTAGGATGGTGTAATTCTTTTTCTATACTTTTTTGAAATTTTTTTAACAGGAAGTTCAAACCCGAAGATATTTCCCCTGCCCTCTCTCGGCTTATAATAAACCTTACCCTTATGTGAATCAATAATCTTCTTCACCACGAAGAGATTGGTAGTAAGTTCTTTCTTGTCTTTATGTTCACGGCTATGTCTTCTGAAGATTTTTTCCGGAGCAGAGTCAGTAATCCTGGGACCATAATCTATAACCTTTACTATGGCTTTATCTTTATTTTCTTTAAGCGAGATGTCAATTTTGCCGTTTTGAAGGCTGTGATTTATTGCATTTTCTATATATATTGATAAAGCAAGCCTAATCTTTGCCGGGTCTATTAATGTCTTTGATATTCGTCCGGATGAATTTAAATCAATTTTTATGCCCTTTGCCCAGGACTCTGACACAAATGAATATATCTCATAAGTGATAATTTTTTTCAAATCACTTAATTTCTTGTCTAAAATAAGGGGTAAGTCCTCTTCGTATTTAAGAGTATCAACAACATTATTTATAATGTCAGTTAAGCGCTGGGCGCCGATGTCTATCTCTTTGAGGGGCATCATTAAACCTTCATTAACTTTACCATAATCCCCATCTAATATCATGGAGGTATTTCCCTTGACTACGGTTAAAGGAGTTTTAAGCTGGTGTTGAGCCACATCTATAAAATCGCTTTTTATTTTATCTATTTCTCCCAGTTCTCTATTGAGCTGGGTTAGTTTTGCATATTCTTTTCTTTGCGTAGCAATATCTAGTCCGAGATTTCTGCCAACTAGTGCCAAAAGCATAAGATATAATATGCGAAGAAAAACAAAAGAAAGGCCGATTATTGAAAACTCAGTGCCTCCATCTTGGATAAGGAAAAAATACTCCGTAATTACGAAGATTGATGCAAGTCCGCTTAAATAAGCAAGATTTCTGGCATTTAAAAAGTAAGCTGCCGCCAAGATAACCAGTCCATACATGAAGATCAAAGAGCCATTTAAGAGGCCCACATAATGTATAATAAGTCCGGTTGTGATGGTGTAAAAGATGAATTCATAATTTGCTATATCAAAGCTTTTCTTGGGATAGAGCCGGCTTAAGGTATATACAGTAACAGATACCAAAAAAGTTACCGAGATAAGAACTGATACCTCGGTTTGATTTTTGTAACTGTAACTCATTATTAAAGGGAAAAGAACAAGCGAAAAAGCTGCAAATCCGAAAGTGATCAGAACATAGAGCCTGATGTTGCTCGTAATCTTATCTTTTCCTTTTATGTTCGCCCTCATATAAAAGATTATAAGAGACAGAAAACAAGATAGCAAGGCACAAAAAAATCGGCAGAGTTTTTTTAGTTTATTTCCAGTAGTTCTCCAAAACTCCTTTTTGAACGAGACCTTTTCTTAAAGACAACATCGCTGTATATGTGGGTAAAATATAGAGATTTTCATTATCTTTTGTTTCGGAAATAGCCACATTGAGAGCCTTTCCCAAATCTTTTTCTGTAATGATAATACGGCTTGTAACGTTAGCATATTTTAGGCGGAGGCGTAAGTCTTCACTGCGAATACCGCTTATAAAAATTTTTCTGAAACCAGTTTTAAAAAGTTCAAACGCTGAATCCCATATCCACGAGACATCAGTACCATCTGCAAAGTTATCATTGAGTGCTATGAGCGCTATTTTACTTTTTCGGTTTTGCGTAATAGCCTCAAGTACCTGGTTAAATCCGGTAGGGTTTTTGACTAGATGGATTACTCCTTTCTTGCCGTTTATTTCAAAGCTTTCCATGCGTCCGAACGCAGGGGCGAGATTTTTTAGGGCTTTGAACGAGGTTTTATTTTTTATTTTTAAAGTGTTTCCCAAGCCAATAGCACCAAGAGCGTTATATAGATTATAAATACCTATCATAGGGAGAGTTAAACTGTTTGATACCTTGCCCGTGCTGATATCAGCCGAGATATTTTCGGGTGTTAATTTGATATTTTTTGCCGTAATCTTTGTTTTCGGACGAGAAAAACCACAACCCTTGCAAAAGTAAAGGCCAATATGACTATAGTATCTTGTTTCATATGTCAGTTCTTTCCCGCAGATAAGGCAATCTTTTATATCTATAGCTAGATCTGATTTAGTGGCGAGTTTGTTATCTGTGATTCCGAAACAAACCGTGTTTTTTCTATCTTTGCCGAGTGAAGCAACGATAGGGTCATCGGCATTTAAAATTAACATTGATTTTGGCGAGCTTTCAATTGATTTTCTTAAAATCTCTGCAGTCTTATCTACTTCTCCATACCTGTCTAACTGGTCACGAAAAATGTTCGTTACTACGACTGCTTTTATGGGATTTGTCATTCCGAGCGACTTCGCGGAGCGACGAATCGAGGAATCCCTTTTCCCTGTCATTCCCGCGGAAGCGGGAATCTTATCATTCTGAATTTTTAATTGTAAATTTTTAATTACTTTTGGCATTGTAGCCTCATCAACCTCATAAACTCCGACTTTTTCCTTTATTTCGCCAAATAAATTTGATTTTTCAATCAATGCGGAAGCAATTCCTCGAGTTAGATTGGAACCGCCAGAGTTTGAAAGGACTTTTTCGCCGCTTGCCTCCAAAATCTCAACAATCATTTTAGAGGTCGTTGTTTTGCCATTGGTACCGGTGACAAGTATTACTCCCTTTTCCAGGTTTTCGGTTAATTCAGCGGCTATTTTAGGGTAAATTTTAAGTGCCAAAAGCCCCGGAAGAGCTGCACCGCCTCCACGACCAAAAATACGAGACCAGAAAGCTGCCTGTTTGGCTATAAATATGGCAAAAATCTTTTTCATGAATTCTATTGTAGCACAAACTTCTTTTTCATTCCGCACTCGGCTTGCCATGATCGCCAATAGAGCGTGAGAACTATACAATAAAAACATGGATTTCTAAGTATCCTTTAAAATGACAAATATCAAGCAGATTTTATGGGTGATACTACACTAGACTAGTTTAGTGTACCAGTTGATACATAAAAATAGCTTAGTTAACACTACACTAATATGTATTAGTGTAGTGGTCTATTTTAAAAATTAGTTTTGGTCTTGGTCTAAGAAATCTTTTATTTTTTCTTCCGCTTCTTTTTTATCTTTAATCCAAATCACATCCTTATTTCTTCGCAGCCATGTTAGCTGGCGCTTGGCGTAGTTACGATGTGATTGCTTGGTTTTCTCAACCGCTTCTTCCAGGGAAATCTTCCCGTCAATGTATTGAATGAGTTGTTTGTATCCAGTTGTCTGCATAGCGGTTGATAGGTTATATTTTTTATACAGGTTTTTTACTTCATCTAGAAAACCTGCCTTCATCATCTCATCTACTCTCTTATTGATTTTCTGATAAAGTTTTTCGCGATTTATATCAATTGCGAGATAGAGAATATTTTCAGGGATTTTGTTTTTTTCTCTCTGTTTGGTGAAGGGGTGCCCTGTCTGAATGCAGACTTCCAAAGCTCTTATGATACGTCTTTTGTTGTTTTTGTCTACCATATTTTTTGCGTCAGGGTCTAGTTTCACAAGCTGTTTAAAAAGTTCATCATTATCTTTCTCTTCAAACCTTTTTCTTAAAACTGAATCTGGCTTGGCGGAGGGGATTTTGTAGCCGTAGACAACAGAGTCTATATATAAAACAGAACCGCCGGCGAGAAAGGGGATGTTTCCTTTACTTTGAATTTTCTTGATTTTTTTTTCGGCTAATTTTTTAAAGATTGCTACATTAAACTCTTCATCTGGATTTAGAATGTCTAGCATGTGATGAGGAATATCATGTATTGTCATTCCGGGACTATTAATATTGTCATTCCTGAGAAGGCAGGAATCCATTTTTTTTATAGATTCCCGATCGGGGCCGGGAATGATAGGGGAAGAGTTGGGAATGACAAAATTAGTGTTATTTTTAATTTTTAATTTTGAATTTTTAATTGCCGAAGGTTTATCAGTACCGATGTTCATACCTTTATAAACAGTCATGGAGTCGGCACAAATTATTGCACCCCCAAATTCTTTAGCCAAGCCCAAAGAGAGCGATGTCTTACCGCTAGCCGTCGGACCTGTAATGACTATAATAGATTTATCTAAAGTATTTTTTGAATTTTTATTTGTCATTTTGAGATTTGATTTTTGACTTTTGAACTACTCATTGATTATATCAGAAATCTCTTGTATTATGAGGGGGAAATAAAGACCCGCCTTCGCAAAGGCTGCGGAACGGGTAGGAAGGATACAAATGAATCCAGAAGGTGGTGGAGAACACCAAGATGACATACCAGAGTTTACTAAAGATATAGATAGTAAACCCATAACAAAAGAAGAAGCCCAGAAGGCCGAACAATCTTGGCAGAGTGAGATGGATAATAAGGAAAGTCTAAGAGAAGAGGATAGGGAGGCTGAAAAACTAGAAAGAAGACAAAATAGAAGAAAAGTTGTTACTGGTGTAGTAGCCACAGCAGCAGTAATAGGGGGCGGAGGTGTTCTTGCTCCAAAAATTATTTCTCATTTAACAGAAGTAAAGATTGATGATGGCGCTTATCTTTCGGGACTTAAGGAAAAAAGCCCAAAAGCACTAGAAAACGTTATTCAAAACAAAACAATAGAGGCAGTGGGACAAGAAAACTGGGATAAAATGAGCAGTGAAGAAAGGCTAAAAGCGACCGGAGAGATGAGCAAAAATGTAAACAAAGTCATAGAAGAGTATAGAAAAGAACATCCGGTTCAAACTAATAGTGAAGGAAGCATTTCTGGCGTAACCACAGAAGATGGTACTGAGTATAGGGTTGATTTACCTCCCAAAGGCTAAATAATCTTTCCCTTTAACATCCAGGCTTTAGAGTTAACAATTCTAACATCTACAAACTGGCCGATAGGGTCAGTTTGTTTTGTAAAGACAGTCTTTGTATAAAGACTGTCTTTGTCAGCAGTGATCTGAACCACTTTATATAAATCGGTACGGCCATAGTATTTGCCCTTTTTCTCTGAATCTATGAGGACTTTTAGTGTTTTTCCAACTAACTTCTTGTTTTCTTTTTCCAAATGGCTCTTTAGGATATCTGTTAGCTCTTGCCACCTTTTCTCTTTTTCCTCTTGAGACACATTATCATCCATTTTCTCTGCCTTGGTCCCCGGGCGGGGAGAGAACTTTCCTATATATATCATATCGAAGCCGACTTCCTTCACAACCTTCTTTGTTTCTTCAAAGTCTTTTTCAGTTTCACCAGGGAAGCCAACTATGATGTCGGTGGTGATTGCCACTTCTGGTATATATTTTTTTATTTTATTAACTAAACTGAAGTAGTTTTCTTGTGTATAGCGCCGGTTCATTGCTTTTAGTATTTTATTGCTACCTGATTGCAGGGGAAGGTGTAGATAATGAGGGAAGTGTTTTAGTTTAGGAAGAATATTGATAAGTTTATCAGAGAAATCTTTCGGATGATTAGAATAGAAATAGGTACGATAATTACCGGAGATTTTGTCAATCTTTTTAAGCAGATTAATAAAATCGGTATTTTGTATGGAGTCTCCTGTATTGTTCTTTTGTTCTTTTGTTCTTTTGTTCTTTTGTGTGAAGCTGTAGGAGTTTACATTCTGTCCAAGTAGTGTAATTTCTTTGTATCCACTTTCAACTAATTCTCTTACCTCATCCAAGATTTTTTTCTCGGGTCTTGAAACTTCTCGTCCGCGAGTGTAGGGAACGGCACAATAGGTGCAGAAATTATCACAGCCGGTAGAGATGGGGACATATGCTTGGAAGGTGGAGTCGTATTTGGGATGGATTTTGAAAAAGTCTACATTTTCTGTCATTCTGGCTTGTCCAGAATCAGCTTCTTGTATAGATTCCCGATCGGGGCCGGGGATGACAAGAGGAGAGCTCAGAATGACATTATTTGGAGAGGGACAATTACTTTTCAAAAATTGTTTTAGCTTATCTATTTCACTAATTTCAAAGATTAGGTTAAACATTTTACTCATTTTTTTTCGATCACTTTCAAGGACGCAACCTGAGAGGATGGTAGTAAGCGGCCTTTTCACTTGAATCTTATTCCACTTTTCGGCCTTTCCATAGATTCTGTCTATGGCGTGCTGACGGACAGAGCAGGCAATCGTGACAATTAATTCGGCTTCAGATTCCTTTTTTGTCTCGGTTAGTCCAGCACTAGTTAAAACAGATGCTATTCTTTCAGCATCTGACTTGTTCATCGCACATCCTAGTTTCCAGATATAATATTTCATCTCCTGGATTCTCTCTCCTCAATCAATGATGTCAATTGATTTTCCTTGTTTTTAATCTGTTGTTCTGTCTCTCGGATTTTTATCTTAATATCTATGCCTTTTTGTATCAGCGCATCTCGTCTTTCAGTCAGTGAAATACTCTTTGGGGTGTCGGTTTTTCCTTCTTTTTCCAAGGAGTTTATTCCCATAATTACACTAGAAAGCTTTCTTTCTATACCATCTCGCGCACCTAAGAGTTCAATCAAAACACCATTTAAATCTGCTATTTGACGATTTAACCCTTCTTCCTTATCGGGAAATCTATGAACTTCTGTGTCTTTGTCTTTTTCGCTTGGACCCTTTCCTTCAACTGGCATGAGCTTTCTCTCTTGTTCCGACCGGAGCGTCGGGGTTTCTTTTTCCCTGCCTGTCAAAATCCTTTAGTGAATTTGCGATTGTGGGGACAAGCCCCTTTTCAAAGATTGGCGGGATGATATTATCAGGATTTGGTTTTTTAATCATATTGGCAATGGCTTCAGCAACAGCAAGTTTAATATCTGATGTAACTTTTTGGACCCCATTGTCTAGAAGGCCGCGGAAAAGGCCGGGGAAAACAAGAGCGTTGTTTATCTGGTTTGGAAAGTCACTCCTGCCGGTAGCGATAACTTTTGCACCGCCTTTTCGCGCTTCATCCGGTGCAATTTCGGGATTCGGATTAGCCATAGCGAAAACTATCGGATTATCATTCATTTTCTTTATATCTTCTGCGGTAAACTGGTCAGCTTTTGAAACACCTATGAGGATATCGGCACCGTCAAGTGCAGTATTGCAGTTTCCGGTAGGGCATGAAGCATTACTATTATTAATGATTCCCTTTTTATAGTTATTTAATTTGGATTTTTGGGTAATTACACCCCTTGAATCACACATACAGATATTTTTGAATCCATATTCAAACAAGAGATTTGTCACTGCTATACCAGCTGCGCCGGCACCAGAAACCACTATCTTTACATCTTTGCCTTTTCCAACTATTTTTAATGAATTAATAAGCCCTGCCAAGACGACAATGGCTGTACCATGCTGGTCATCGTGAAAGACGGGGATATCCAGTTCTTCGGTGAGTCTTCTTTCAATCTCAAAGCATCTGGGCGCGGATATATCTTCCAAGTTAATACCGCCAAAGGATGGCGCCAGATATTTTACTGTTTTTATTATTTCCTCTGTATTTTGAGTATCTAGGCAGATGGGTACAGCATCAACTCCGGCAAACTGGGAGAATATCGCAGCCTTTCCTTCCATAACGGGCATAGCGGCTTCAGGACCGACATTTCCGAGTCCAAGGACCGCGCTGCCATCGGAAACGATAGGAACAGAGTTCCATTTACCGGTAAGCTTATTAACTTCAGACTTATCTTTGGCTATTCTCTCAGATGCTTTAGCTACTCCAGGGGTATAAGCAATAGGTAAAGTTTCTTCATTTAGCTCTATCTTTGAGCTGACTCGGATCTTGCCTTTAAGTTCTTCGTGAAGTTTAATGGGGCCCTGCATTACTTTTTCTCGTCGATTTCTTTTATAAGTTTTTCGGTGAATTTCTCTATGCTAAGTTGGCCAAGGTCGCCGTCTTTTCGGGAGCGGACGGCTAACTTCTTGGACTGAATCTCCTTATCGCCAAGAACTATCATATATGGAACCTTCTGAAGTTCTGCATTTCTTATCTTCTTGCCGACAGACTCATCTGAGGAATCAAGCTTTACGCGTAAGTTTGCTTCTTTTAATTCCATTTCAATTTTTCGTGCGAACTTCTCAAATTTTTCGGAAACCGGGATTATCTTGACCTGAACCGGCGCCAGCCAGAGAGGGAAGGCACCTCCGTAGTGTTCTATTAAAACGCCAATAAACCTTTCTAGGGAACCAATGAGGGCACGGTGCACCATCATTGGTCTTTTCTTTTTCTGATCTTTATCTATATATTCCATATTGAATCGTTCAGGAAGATTGAAGTCTACCTGAATAGTTGTACATTGCCAGCTTCTTCCCAAAGAGTCCTTTATCTTTATATCTATCTTTGGTCCGTAAAATACACCCTCGCCCGGATCTATCTCGTACTTAATCTTTGCATCCTTCAGGGCTTTTTTTAGTGCGCTGGTTGTCTTTTTCCAATCTTTGTCGGAACCGACTGATTTCTCTGGCCTGGTCGACAAATACACATCGAAATCCTTAAAGCCAAATTTTTTAAGAATGTTAATGGCTTCCGATACGGTATTCTTTACTTCTTTATCCAACTGATTTTCACGGCAAATAATGTGTGCATCATCTTGAGTAAATCCGCGAACTCGAAGAAGGCCATGCAGTACACCGCTTTTTTCATACCTATAAACTGTCCCAAACTCTGCTAGTCTTATAGGCAGTTCACGGTAGGATCTTAACCTGTTTTTATAAACTGCTATATGGAATGGGCAGTTCATGGGTTTTACCAAAAATTCCTGTTTATCCACCTTAAAGGGTGAATACATATTTTCATTATAAAAGCCTAGGTGTCCGGAAGTCTTCCAGAGCTTGGAGTGCGCTATGTGAGGCGTTTCTACCATTTGATATCCTGATTTTTCAAGGCGTTCTTTCAGGTAATCTTTAATGCTATCTCTGAGGATTGTGCCTTTTGGGAGCCAGACAGGGAGTCCTACACCTATTTCATCAGTAATAGTAAAGAGTTCTAGTTCTTCACCTAATTTTCTGTGATCTCTTTTCTTTGCTTCTTCTAGATTTTCCATAAACTTATCAAGTTCTTTTTGGGTTTGAAATGCATATCCGTATATTCTTTGGAGCATCTTATTCTTTTCGTCTCCTTTCCAGTATGCGCCAGATATGCGGGATAGGGTAAAAGCGCCGGTTTTTCCTGTTGATGCGGTATGGGGACCTTCACAAAGGTCGATAAATTCACCGGTTTTATAGAAACTAACTTTCTTCTTACCTTCTTTTTCTAAATCCTTAATCAGCTCTGTTTTATATGGCTGCTTAGCTTTCTCTGATATTTTAAGTGCCTCATTTATTGGTACATCCTGACGTTCAAACTTATCGTTATGCGCAATAATCTCTTGCATCTTTTCTTCTAGAATAGGGAGGTCCTCGGGAATTAGAGTTCTAGGCAAGTCAAAGTCATAGTAAAATCCGTTTTCTATGGCTGGTCCTATGCCAAGTTTTGCTTCCGGGAACATATCAAGTACAGCCATAGCCAAAACGTGGCTCAAACTGTGTCTCATAGTTTCTAGATTGTTTGCTTTATCTTTTGCCATTACTCGAGTATATAATCTCCGCCGGAGGGACCCTCACTGTCTCCGACTATCTTTTTACCGTCTATAATTCCATCTATCACGTCTTGTATATCACTTGGGTCTTCTGGTATAAAACCAAAAGCCTTTCTAATAACTGCGCTTATTTCAACCCCCTCCTTATTGCCAAAAGATTGAACAGCATCATTTATGAGTTGAGCCTTTTGTTCTGGGGTTGAGAATTCGAATAGCTTCAGCCTCTTAGTGCTAGCCTCGGCTTGCTTCTCGGAGGATCTGTCGCCCCTCTCATCATCCTTAATCGCATCGTATCTTTGATTCCATTTAGTTTTTTGTGCTTGCTCCTGAGCTTCGGTTGAGTCTCCTGTCTGGTTCATATTTTTCTCCTGCTTATAACTTCTTTATTATAACAAAAAACCACTTTCATTAAAAATTAAAATTTGGATTAAGTTATATTGTAAATCTGTCCCGAATCATTAACATTAAAAGTAGGTAATTAGAGAAGGAGGGAAAAAGCACAATGAAGAAACCTAAAATTATTTTCATCATATTGGTAATATTAGTTGCCGGAGCGGGAGCTTATATTCTCCTAAATTCTTATTTATCAAAGAATCAGCCAAAAACCCCCATAGTTATGATTCCGGGCGAAAAGACAAAACCACAGTCAAAAGAGAAAAACACAGTTACTATCCAGGATTTTAAGTTTAACCCCGACACTTTGACAGTGAAGATTGGTGATACGGTGACTTGGATAAATGAAGATGGGGCGGTACACACTGTAAAATCTGACACCTTTAATTCTCAAAATATAAAAAATGCCGACTCTTTTCTACTTCGGTTTACCGAAGCGGGTACATATGAGTACAGCTGTAAAATCCATCCCTATATGAAGGGTAAAATTATAGTAAATTAGTCGTACAGATTTGATTTAGAAAATAAAAAAAGTTTTCATGGGCTCTTTATTACATATGGTGCTAGCTGCAAGGATTTGAAGCAGTATCACTGCTTTTGGTTTACCCATTCCGAAGCCTTCAATTATTTAATATACCCTATGTTTAGATGTGAAGTAGGAAATTTCGGTCTAATGCACTTTTTTTGGTGGCTGAAACAGCCACTTTTTGTTAATATA
>CAZTWZ010000004.1:0-16995 GCA_964617835.1 uncultured Candidatus Saccharibacteria bacterium
AATGCTCGCGCTAAGTCCAGAGTTAAAGGCCGATGTAATAAAGGTGCCCCACCATGGCTCACATGATGCATTTAATGAAGTATTATATCAAAAAATCGGGGCAAAATATGCCGTTATTTCCGTCGGCGAGAACAAGTACGGTCATCCCTATCCCCTTCTTATAGATTTCCTGCAAAAATCAAGCATCAAAACACTGCGAACAGACAAAAACGGAGATATAGAGTTTATTACTGATGGCAATAATATAGAATTGAAAGAGTAATTATCTGTTTTTACTTCCGAAGGTTGAACCTTCGGAAGGTTTACTTTGCTCCATTCGGAATGACAAGGAAAGAAAAGTGTCGTACAATATGTTTAGAAATATTAGTCAGATTTTTAAATTTTCACTTCTAACATTTAATTAACTACTATGGCAAATGCAAGCGATCTTATAAACGACTTTCTTGAATATTGCGAAATAGAGAAAAACCATTCTGAGCTCACTATCCGAAACTACGACCACTATCTCAGACGTTTCTTGGACTTTGCTGAATCTAACCGCAGCAGAGACTTAAGACCTGAACAAATCACACCAGAGCTTGTCAGAAAATATCGCCTGTACTTAAATCGGCTAAATACCGAGCTTGGAGGGAACCTTGCAAAAATCACCCAGAACTATCATATTATTGCCCTTCGTGCATTCCTTAAATATCTGACCAAAAGAGATATCAAATCACTGCCAGCAGAAAAAGTAGAGCTTGGGAATTTGAAAAGAAGGCAGATAGATTTTTTGGAAATTAAAGAAGTAGAATCACTGCTTCAAGCACCTGAGAAGTATCCCTCAAAAAAAGAAATTATTACTCTTCGTGACAGTGCCATCCTTGAAACACTTTTCTCTACTGGTCTCAGGGTAAGCGAACTGGTTGGTTTGGATAGAGATAAGATTAATCTGGAAAGAGGTGAGTTCACTATCAGAGGCAAAGGTGGAAAAGACAGAGCTGTTTTTCTCTCCGATAATGCCAAGGAAAAAATTAAAACATATCTTTCGCATAGAGATGACAATGCCAAACCCCTCTTCATACACTATTCCGGAGTAAAAGAAGGGCTGGATGAAGGTGAATATATGCGCCTCACCCCGCGAAGCATCCAGAGAATGGTTTCAAAGTATGCCAAGCTCACTGGCATAACCAAAAAAGTGACACCGCACATGCTTCGCCACTCATTCGCCACAGATCTTTTAATTAATGGCGCTGACATACGCTCAGTTCAAGCCATGCTCGGTCACTCATCTATCACAACTACACAAGCCTACACCCACATCACAAACACTCATCTCCGTGAGATCCACAAAACTTTTCACAAAAAAAAGTAAATAATATCTGCCAAGGGACAGTCCCTTGGCAGAAGATATCAATCAATGTAGCAGAAAAAAAATTCCCTATTCCAGAGTTAGATCGCCCAATATCTTCTTAGAATCATAAGCTAAATTCTCAACAAAACTCTTGTATGTATCATTATCTATGCTTATGTGTTGGTTATGGTTATCAAAGTAATCTAGTATTAAGTTCGTATTGAGCCATTTAAGGTTTTTGAGTCCCAAATAAGATTGATAGCTCGAATAGTCATATTTGCCAAGGGACAGTCCCTTGGCGAGTGGATTGAGGTGGATATAGCGAGAGAGATGTAGTAAGTATTCATCATTTTTTATTAAAACTGCTTTGTACCTTCCTTGAAAAAGTGTGCCAACCCTATTGTGGCGTTTATTGCAATACATAGAATAATTAGTCATTAAACACTTCATGAAATCTGCAATATCTTTTTCTCCTCTTTGTTTAATAATTAAATGGAAGTGATTCGGCATTAAACAGAAGGATACCAAATCAATCCTTTCATAAAAGTTTTTTCTTAGAAGATATGCTCTTTTCTGAATATCAATGTCCTTTATATCTTCTGATTTTTTTAAATATAATTTCAAGTAAAACATAAACATTGCATAATCTTTTTTATCCAAAAAAATATCCTGCTTATTAATCCCTCGATTATAAACATGATAAATCCCACCCTCCAGATAATCCTTGATAGTATTTTTACTTGGCATATCTTTATTATATACCAAGGGACAGTCCCTTGGCAAGACCAGTAAACTCTAGGAGTGAAAGGCTATGCTCGGCCACTCATCTATCACAACTACACAAGCCTACACCCACATCACAAACACTCATCTCCGCGAAGTTCACAAAAGCTTCCACAAGAAAAAGTAGCACTATTCTACTTTAAAGAAGATGTTTTTAACAATAATTGTTTTATCAAAAGATGTTAGATCAATGCCAAATCCATCTGGACGAACCGTAGGACCACTACCATTATTATCTTTGGTGAAAAACATATTATAGGGATTTTCAAGTTTACTGCCGTTCCACTGATCAAAAAGATTATAGCGCACCAAAACACCCAAACACTCACCGCCTTGATCAGATACCTTTAGTATAGAAGCCCCTCCTACATAGTATGTCATTTCAAAATATGCAGTTGTGCTGGAGTCTGGAATATAAATCGTATTATCAGCCGTTTCTGTATAGTTTTGGGTCGCAGGGGTATTACCTGTAAGGTACACGGCTGTATCAGCTGATGAATCTGATTTTTTTAAATTTGCATCTATCGAACCAACGCCCAAATCAAAAAGACCAAAGGCAAAGCAAGGATTAGAGATATTAGAAGAAGTTGTACATGAAGAACTAGGAAGATCAATATTATCTACCTGCCATCGCAGATAAAACTTTTTTGGTGAAGTTATGACACCTGATTCAGGTGTAAGATCTAACATATTTCCACTTAATGTGTCTGCTGGTAAACCCTGTAAAAAAGACTTTCCTTGATCAATAGGAATATCCTCTTTCTCGCCATCTATCTTTCTCTTAATACTTCCTGCAGTTGCCTCGCTATAATAGCAATAGTTGGTATCATCGGCATTTATCGAATCATCATCGTTAGTATCTAGAGCAATACAATCTCTCAGTGGATTATCATATTGTTTGGTAGTACCCGTAACTTTTACAACCTCGAAAGTATAGCTGTGGCCTTTATCACTCATCTCCCCTGTCTGCTGTCCATCTGTTTCTTTTCCAGCATTAATAAAGTTTTTTGCCCTCTCAGCGCCCACTTCTGCTAGCAAGTACGCTTCCGTGGAACTATCAATCTTTGATGATTGTCTTATTTCTGCAATTGTAATAACTGCAACAGTGCTAGATATTAAAAGGAAGATAGCCAAAAACATCATAGTCCAGAGAAGTGCACTCCCTTTTTCATTTTGTATAACTTTATTTATTATTTTTTTCATATTTTTATTCTATTCTAATTATAACTCATTCCTCATTACTAGGTATCCCGGAAACATAATTTTCTCTCCATCACCTGTACTTGTCACTGATTGCCAAACTTCCAGATTATACCTAAGGGTTTTAGGATAGGTCTTTTCAACGCTTCTTTCTAGAGTCAAGCCCTGGACATGAACCTGACCTGATGATATATCGCTATAACAATCTACTGGACTACAAGAACTCATCTGTAAACGATTATTTGTGCCAGATGTATTACATCTAAACTTCAAGGTTGTACCATCAAGCATTTCTAACTTTATATTTGCACTACCACCAACACAAAGTCCAGGAAAAGCCCCAAGCCCTGTTACCGTATTACCGGCATCATCTATCATGGTTACACTCTTGGCCTCTCTAGTATATCTAGAAAATATTTCTGATGCTATTCTTCCCTCCTGATGTAGGTCAGCTCTATCCCTATACGTAGCTTGAAGTTTTTGTAGTGATATAAAGAAACTTACAGTCAAAGTCATAACTACTGCGAATATACCCATACTTACCAAGAGTTCTACTAGCGTCATTCCTTTGTTGTTTTTTATGATTACTTTCTTCATTGCTTTGACATTATTGTCTCAACTTGCGAAATGGGGTTGGGATCTCCATCCTTATAAACATCTATTCTTATAGCATAATACTTATCCAAACAATCATAATCTTCGTTTGGGTCACTACATTTTACGGCATTAGTATTAAAACTTGATGTGTCTATACCAATACTATTTGAAGAAAGATCTTCTATAATGATATATCTTGAAAATTTATCGAAATCCTTAATATTACTAGGTGTCCCGCTAGTCTGAAGGGTCTCATCATTACTGCCTTCCGTATCTCCCTTTATTATAAAATCAATAGTGCCACTTGCTATATCGTCTTTAATGTTATCAAAACTACATCCAATGTCTCTCTGATGTTTTGCTATTTCTATCGCCTCTTGAGCAAGGGCTGTCGCTTTCGTCTGGTCTTCTGATGCATATAGGAGGTTTCTTGATGCCGACATTATGCTCATCATAGCGACAAGGGTTATGCCAATAATGCCACAGGCAACAACTACCTCTACCAAGCTCTGCCCTTTGTTATTGAATTTCTTAAATATCTTCTTCATAGCTTAATCCAAACTTACATTACCTTCTTTGCTAATAGTTATCTTACGAACTATACCTTGCTGAGCTGTTGTATCTGAATCAAAAGATATTTCCAGCTGACGATCCAGAGTAGTTCCAGTAGGATAATAGATTAAATCTAAGCCCTTTATCCAGTTTAAATTTTTGAAATTACTATCTGCAATACTAGCATTTGTTTCAGATGTATAAAAGCTATAATATTTTCCATAAGGACTGGTAAATGCTATATACAAATAGCCAATGCCTGTTGGTCCTGATAAATCACAACCACTACAGGTAATTTCCATGGTTTGTTTATAGTTAATGTCCTTTGACGGATCAATGTTTTCTATAAAATCCATATTTCCCAAGTTGCCAGTATTGTCCATACAAAGAGCTTTTCTTAATAATGGATAGTCAGGATTACTTAACTGTATTTTCACTATATTTATTTGCGGTGATTTTCCATTACAAGTAATTCCTGTCTTTGCTACCTGAGTAGAGATAGTATCTATGAATGTATCTTTTATGCTTGTTTGGGCTACATTTGCCACATGTTTTATATAGTTTTGCTTTCTTGTGCTATTATAACCACCCCAAGTAAGAGGCATAATAATAGCTATAATAGCCATCACAACCACGAGCTCTACAATGGTATATCCTCTTTTATTTTTTAATATATTCTTTAGCACCCTCTCGCCCTCCTAGGCAACTCCAACTCCACCAAAGGCCAATAAACTTCACGTCGGAGTTTCATTATTTTTCTGTCATTCTGAACTTGATTCAGAATCTATATAATATTTTAACTTTTTGGATCTCAGATCAAGTCCAGAATGACAAAACGTTTATAAAAACATATTAACATAAAAATCTATAATTTGCTCACTAAAAAGCAGTCCTATAAATGTACCTATGACAAGAAACGGGCCAAAGGGAATTTTACTGCTGAGTTTTTTTTGTTTTGTAGCTAATACAAAAACACCTACAACCGCTCCCAAAACAAATGCTGTGTATAGTGCTACTAAGACACCTTGCCAGCCGAGAACTAGCCCCATAAAAGCCACGAGCTTGATATCTCCTCCTCCCATCCACTTGCCTTTGCTCACAGCCGCAAGTAAATAGAAAAAACCGCCCGCAAGAAGACCGGACAGAATATGGTCAACAAGATATTTATAATCACCCAAAAAAGCAAAGTTAATCGCAACATAGAATAGGCCGGCTATGAGTACTGTATAAATAATCTCGTCAGGGATTATCTGATGCTTTAGATCATATGCAAAAATCACTATCAAACATGCACCGAAGAAGAACCAAAATATCAAACTTATCATATCCACGCTTGTCATTCTGGCTTGCCCAGAATCGATAAATCCATTTTGAAGAAAAAAGTATCCAATAAATATGAAAGTAAAGCCCGTTGCAAGCTCTACCAAAGGATACTGAACAGAAATCTCTTTTTGACAGCTTCGGCACCTGCCCCTTAAAGCCAGCCACGAAACTACGGGAATATTGTCATACCATTTTATCTGTTTCTCGCATTGAGGACAAAAAGAGCGACCCTTTAAGGTTTGTCTTTTCTTATCCTCAAGGCGATAAATAAGCACATTCAAAAAACTGCCGACAATGAGACCGAATATAAACAGAAAAACCAATAAACTAATCAACATAAGAACATTATAATCCATTCACCTGAAATTAAAAAGAGAATACCCGCCTGCCAAGGTTCAGAACCTTGGCAAGTTGCGGAGAGAAAATAAAAGACATGCCGAGAATAAAATACAGAAAGGTTATAAGACTAGCGAAATCATTTAGTATAAACATATGTTATACAAAGAAGCAAGCGATTTTGTACAATGAGTGGCGTTTATTTCATTAGATTATTTTAAGTCTGCTTCTTTAATAAACCTTCGAAAAATCTCGACTTTCTTTATATCATTCGGATTAAAAAGAAAGTTTTGAACATCTTTCCCCAGTTCTTGAAAATCTACATTGTCCATTTTTTTAATAAAATATCGCTTTAATTCAGTTTCATTCACAATATCAAGCTTGTTTTTAAGATAATCATAGTTCGGTTTTGTAAATGAAAGCAAAAACACAATATCAAAAAAGTCACGCCCCTTGGCTCTTCTTCTCTCGAAAGCGGCGTATATTTTTTGCGAGAGCATAATATCAGGCGGTGTAACAAAAGCTTCAGAAAAAACATCAAACCTGTTTAATATTTTTCTGTCGGGAACATATTGAAAATGGTGCGCCGTGCTATCTATCTGGATTAATATTTTTTCTTCTCTTTGCCCTGTCAGTCCACTTTCAAAAAGTATTTTCGGTAAATGTATGTTAGCACGATAAGCTCCCTTTGAAACTATTTTTACCTCTACTATAAGCCCTTGGCTTTCCAATCCTTGTTTGACAATATCTGCAATATTAATAAATTCATTTTCTGTAAGACCAAAGTTGTCAAAATCTAAATCCTCAGAAAAACGAGTATTTCCATAAATAATACGAAGTGCCGTACCGCCAAGAAATGAAAGCTTTGAAGCATATATAGAATCAAAAATGATTTCTAAGATTTTATATTGAAGATACTCTCTCAAAAGATTTCTTTTAAAAGATCTTAAGTTTTCAGGATACTGCAATTCTATTTCTTCAAGACTCAGCATGGTTTTCTCCTATAAATTTTAAAAAAATCTTTACCCGTTGTTTCAGGCTCTTGCTCTTAAATAAAGCTAAATACTTTTGAAACTTCTCCATATCCGCACCCGCAAGAAATTCTTCTCTATTAAAGCGCCACTCAAGAAAAGCCTCTGTGTCAGACATAGATGGGTTTAAGTAGAGGTAATCCAAGACCGCTTTTTCAATTTCGGCTATTTTATAGCTTTGATTATGATATTTTATCAAATGATAGCCAAAAAACAATTCTGGCTTAATCTTATGATAGTTAAAGTTTCCAGCTGGCGAATTAAATGACATTGTTTTCTTCGTAGAAATTGATGTAATCAAATAAACTCCTTCGGGAATAAGATTATAAAAGCTTAATGCCATTTCACAAGACACATAAGATGGCTTATAAATCTTATTCGCAATTAGAAATAATGTCTTTTCATTTATTTCCTGATCTGAAAAAACATAGAAACCACGCCGTATTTTTTTTATATATCCCTTGGTCTGCCATTCGCTAAGACGGCGGCGATCAAACCCTGACTCTTTCTTTTTAATATCTTTCAGGGAAAAAATTATAAAATTTTTTAATTGTTCTTTTAATTCTATATATCGCATTATGTTATATTCATTATATTTCTAAAAAATGTTAAAATTAACATCATTTAGAAAAATATTAACATTTTTTAGACTGTTTGCAAGACTTTTTATCCTCTAGTGGGATCAAGCACATTCAAAAAACTGCCGACAATAAGACCGAAAATAAACAGAAAAACCAATAAACTAATCAACATAAGAACATTATAATCTATAATCTATTTAACCGAAAGTGAAAAAGAATCCCTGCCTACCAAAATACAAAAATTTGGCAAAAACCTTGGCAAATAAGTATATTATAGCAATAAAAAACCCTCCTCATGAGAGTTTTTTGTAAGATCTTTAAAAATTAGTATAAACTAAAAAGATGGTCCTGGCCAGTTTTGTGGACCATGGATTTTAATTATTGCTCTAGCGTAGCCTGGTTTATAGTTTTCATTATCTCCTGCGCTATCACCCTGCCTGTTACATCCTTCTCCATCTCGATTTTCTTCCTCGGTAACAATCCATAAAAAATAATCTCCTCCTTTGCCTGCCGGACATCCCCCACCACAAGTTGAAAAACAAACTCTATCACGGTTACCTTGGGGAAAAGAAGAACTATCAATATAATCTGCTAATTCCCCTGCTGCATTAAAAGCACCGGGAAAGTCATTCTTTTCAACAGTTTCATCAAATAGAGAATAAGCATTTACTCTGCCATAATTAGTCTTACAGCTATCATCAGCATTGACTTCTCTACAGGGATAACGTTGATGATCAGCATAATATGATTCAAGTATATCTCTTATCGTTTTAGCGTCAGCTGTATATTTAGTATCTCTAGATTGGCTTCTTGCTATCATTATCGCTCCCACAACCAAAACAGCCAAAACTGCGATAATAGCCATAACAACGACTATTTCAATAAGTGTAAAGCCTTTTTTCTTTTTAATGTTTTCCATAACAGCCATGATGAATTGGGTTCGCCATGGCTAGTTATGAAAGATATTTATATTAACCTGATATATCTTCACCCAATGAAGCTGTGCATGCAGCATCACCGATTACTATAGTATAACTATCTGCAGCTACCGTGACATATCCTCCTCCATCAGAAGCATTACCAGCAACTGGTGGTATTGCGCTCGCATCAGCGCCTATTACCTTACCTGTACATTCACCCGTAGTTGCCAAAGATACATCTAAGTAATTCTTGACAGCTGCATTCGTAAAGGAATATGTGCCTGCATCATTAGTACCAGCATCAGTACCTACATAAGACTTATTTTTTGCATAGAATCCTTCTAGGCCAGTCTGAATGGTTCTGGCATTTGACCTGTGAGTTGTTTCTTTAGCTGTATTTCTGGCAATTGTAATCGCCCCTATTACCAAAACCGCCAAAACCGCGATAATTGCCATAACAACAACTACTTCAATAAGTGTAAAGCCGCCTTTATTTTTTAATCTTTTCATTTTTCACCTCCCTTCAGCCCTTTCCGCCAGGAACGGATAAACTCCGCCTTAGCGTACAAGGGTCTTTTTTGTTTTTATGTTAACATTGAACCAATATACTTATGATGTGTCAAGTAGCATTTAATATTTATTTCATTCAGTACTATTATCCACTTATAGATTCCGGGTCAAGCCCGGAATGACAGGGGAAGGGCTATAATTCCGCATCAAGTGCGGGATGACAAGAGGAAGTGTTATTCCTGCATCCTTCTCTCTGTCATTACTACACCCTTCCTTGCCATTCCTGAACTTTATGCCCGTTCCGCAGACAAAGATTCAGGATCTATTCTTTTCTGTCATTCTGAACTTGATTCAGAATCTAGTTTTATTGATATAGATTCCGGGTCAAGCCCGGAATGACAAGAGAGACAGATTCCGAAATGACGAAAGGGGATAATTGAACCAGACCCGACTTGAAAATCATTCAGACGGGCAGGAAGTTCGGAATGACGGAAATTTATTTAACAAAGTTCTGAAGACTGTAAACCGGAAGCAGGATAGAAATGATGATTGTCCCCACTATACCTCCCATGATCACTATCATTATCGGCTCCATAAGCGACTGAAGGCTCTTGGTCAGAGCATCCAGCTCTTCATCATAATAGTCTGCCATATTCTTAAGCATATCATCAAGCTCACCTGTACTTTCCCCCACCCCTATCATTTGAGAGACTAGGATAGGAAAAGTGTTATCCTCTTTAATTGAGGCGGACAGCGCCTTACCCTGCTTCACCTTGCCCCTTACCTGCATTATGCTGTCTCTATAAATCACATTTGGCATAGCCTCTGACACTATCTTTAAAGAGTCAAGAATGGGCACCCCCGAGGAAACCAGGCTGGACAATGTTCGCGTGAAAATAGATAGATACGATATTTTAACAAATTTACCCGCTATAGGCACACTGAGTTTAAATCGATGCCAGATATACTTTCCTGTTTCATTCGTCCTTGTATATATTCTGAGTCCCACAAAAACAGCAACTGCCACGAGTAGTACCAGGATGAAATATCTAGCTAAAAAATGACTTGTCGCGATAAGTATCCTGGTAGGAAGAGGTAGCTTGGCGTTAAATCCTGAATATAGGTCTTCCATTTGGGGAAGAACGAATGTCAAAAGTCCGGTCACTACTCCAACTACCACTACCGTCAAAAATGCCGGATAGATAAAGACTGTTTTAATTTTCTTGAGAGTTTTGTAGTTTTTCTCAGTCTGTTCCGCCATATGGATCAAGACTTCGTCTATCTTGCCGCTCGCCTCGCCTGAAGCAATCATATTGATGTCGGTTTTATTGAAAGTCTCAGGAAATGCACTAAAAGCAGCCGAGAGACTGCCCCCCGCCTCAATATCACGAGTCATTTGCTCTATCATTTTCTTAACATTTTCCTTTTTAGTCTGCTCCAGGAGAGTTGAAAGCGCCTGCGCTATAGGAAGTCCCGCCTTCGTCATAGTTGCGAGCTGTCTGATAAAGAAAACTTTATCTTTTTTGGAAATTTTCCTGCCAAATGACATCCCGCTAAGAGATAACTTTGATCCCTCTTTGATATCAATGGGAAAGATATTTTTTGATATCAAAAGACTGGAAGCCGCATGTTCATTTTCCGCTTCTATAATGCCTCTGGTCTCAGAGCCGTCTTTATTTCTTGCTTTGTATGTAAATTCTTTCATTGATTACTAATTACTAATAATACTAATCTACGAATTCTCGTAAAGATTGTCATTCCAGCTAACCCTACGGACTTGCTTCTTTAAGGGATTTCTCGACTCATCGCTTCGCGAAGCCGCTCGAAATGACAATTGCATTTTTAACTTTTCATCTTGCGCCTTGAACTATCATTACCCATGCAGTAGCCTTTCAAGCTCCTTGACATCTATCGCATATCCTTTGGCTTCATCCAGTGTTATGCGTCCTGTTTTAATTAGTGATGCCAGAGTCCTATCCATAGACTGCATCCCTTCTGATGCCCCGGTCTGTATAACAGCTTCAAGCTGGTGAGTCTTCTGCTCACGAATAATATTCCTGACAGCTGACGTTACAACCAGTATCTCTGCCGCTGCAATACGGCCTCCGCCTATAGAAGGGATGAGACGCTGTGAAACTATACCCTGGAGAATATTTGAAAGCTGAACTCTTATCTGCTGCTGCTGGTGAGGCGGAAAAACATCAATCATCCTATCTACCGACTGGGCGGCATTATTTGTATGGAGGGTAGCTAATACAAGATGCCCAGTTTCAGCAATAGTAATGGCAGCGGCGATAGTCTCAAGGTCACGCATCTCACCAACCAAAACTACATCAGGATCTTCCCGAAGGACACTGCGAAGAGCTGCTGCAAAAGAGCGCGTATCATAGTGCACCTCTCTCTGTTCAATAATCGATTTTTTATGAGTATGTGTGTATTCTATAGGATCTTCAACTGTGATGATATGGCAGGCGCGCTCATTGTTTATCTTGTCTATCATGGCAGCAAGCGTAGTTGACTTGCCCGAACCTGTAGGACCGGTAACCAGAACCAGTCCGCGCGGAAACTCTGTAAACTTCTCCACTACCTTTGGCATGCCAAGCTGAGTGAGAGTTCTGATGTTCACCGGGATTAAACGAAGCGCAAGTCCGACATTGCCTTTTTGGTGATAGGCGTTTGCCCTAAATCTGGCCATATCGCCGTATGTAAAAGAAAAGTCAACTTCCTTATCTCTTTCTAAAATATCCTTTTGAACATCATCAAGAATAGAATATGTCAGGTTCTTTACATCTTTATCAGTAAGCCCCCGAACACCTTCTATCGCCTTTAAAGCGCCATCCACCCTTATCATCGGCGGAACACCAGCAGTCAGATGAAGATCACTGGCATCTTTTTTTATAACCTCTTCAAGAAACTTTTCTATTTTTAGCTTTGCTGTCTCTGGCATTTTTTAACCCTCCTCCATAACTCTTATTCTTATTTTAATACTAATTTTGAATTTTGAATAGTGGAATAATTGAATAGTCGAATGGGAATTTGGAATATTGAAAACTATTCATATTTTCTCAACCTTGTTGCTTTTAATAACCCATTTATAAGTTTGTACACTTTAACTGTTTGTTCGGCTAAATCCGTAAACTTTCTGTCGGATAAGTATTTAACGTCCTTAGCTATAAGAAACTGGTTTTGCAGTTCAACAAGAGACCCCTGAGATATTTTGAAAAACTGTATTTTTTCTTTAGCAGATTTTCTAGTAAATCCTTCTGCTATATTTGAGGTTATAGATACGGTGGCTCTTTGAATTTGACTGGTAAGTCCGTAGGTTTCCTTATTTGGAAAATCTTTGGTTATTTTATATATCATTAGAACAAGTTTATGTCCTTCTTGCCACGCAATCATATCTGTAAACTTTGTTATCTTTGCAAATTCATTCATTCACTCTCCATTCAATATTCTCATTCTATGATTCAGCTATTCCAGATTCTACTATTCTACTTCTAGCCTTCTGTCGTAGTACGAACTACTTCATCTATTGTTGTGATACCGGCTAATGCTTTTAAAAACCCATCTTGCCGCATTGTTACCATGCCTTCCTTTATGGCCATGTCCTGAATACCGCTTGAGGTAGCATTAGAAGCAATCAACTCCTCTATCTTGGGTGTGACACTAAAAATTTCGTAAACACCTGTTCTGCCCCAATATCCGGTGTTCTTGCAAAAGTCACACCCCTTTCCTCTATATAATTTGAAAGCATCATCATTAGAAGAAGGAAGTTTTTCAAATCCCAGTTCTTTTGTTTTTTCTATTGGATCGCCCTTAGCCGGCAGGATATCTTTAAGCGAATCTTTAATAGCTTTCGTTAGAGCAGTGCTAGTCTTATATTCTTCTTTGCAATGGCCGCAGATTTTTCGCACTAAACGCTGAGCTATAACAGTATTGACTGTTGATGCTATAAGAAATGGCTCTATTTCCATCTCCAAAAGCCGGGGTAAGGCGCCTGCGGCTGAGTTCGTGTGAAGCGTGGAAAGCACTGTGTGTCCGGTCAGGGCAGACTGAACGGCCAGCTCTGCTGTTTCTTTATCACGAATTTCGCCAACCATTATTACATCCGGATCCTGACGCAAAATAGAGCGAAGACCGGATGAAAATGTAAGGCCAACGGTATTGTTTACCTGTATTTGATTAACACCGTCTATATTATATTCTACCGGATCTTCAACGGTAATAATATTTACGCTGGGTTTGTTTATTTTTGAGAGAATAGCATATAAGGATGTTGACTTACCGGAACCCGTGGGACCTGTTGCCAGTATCATACCGCTTGGTTTTTTTGTTGCCTTTTCGATAATATGATAAGCCCTGCCTTTAATACCAAGATTTTCCAGGGTTATAATACCGCTTGACTTATCAAGCAGGCGAATAACGACCTTTTCTCCGTATACTATCGGTGTAATAGAAACTCTAAGGTCTATCTCGCGATCTTCCAGATTGAGCTGAAATCGGCCATCTTGCGGCACTCTATGTTCATCTATCTTTAGATTTGAAAGTATTTTAATCCTTGAGACCAGTGCGGGATGAATATGCTTTGGCAGGGTCATGGTATTATATAATATTCCGTCTATTCTATATCTAACCTTTATTTCCTTTTCTCTGGGTTCAATGTGAATATCAGATGCCCTGGACTTAGCTGCATACTCAAGTATGGTATTTAGCGCTCTGGTTATCGGAGCATCCTGGGTAATAACGGCCGCATCCCCGGATTTTTTCTTAGGATCTTCTTTTAGATTTATTTCAGGAGGTTTTTCCATATTCCCGATAACGCTCTGCACCTCTACCGAATAGTCATCATACTGATCAACCACTTTTTTGATACCATCTTCTGAAGCAAAATAAGGCTTGAGTTTGAGACCGGTTTTTTTCTCTATGTATTCTATCGCTACAATATTGTTAGGGTCAGACATAGCAACATTTAAATAGTCGCCGACCTTACCAAAAGGAACCAGTTTATATTTTTCAGCGATATTCTTGTTTATTATGTTTAAAACTGCTTTATCTATCTTTTTCTGCGATAGATCGACATAAGGAAGTTCCATCGTTATGGCAAGCGCCTTCGTGATATCTTCTTTTGATATTTCGGGCAGAGATTTTAAAATCTGCTCCACAGATTTACCCGTTTGGGCGCTCTCAACTTTAATAAGATCAAGCTTTTTTTGGGTTATAAGCCCCAGCTTGACCAGAAGATCTCCCAGTTTTTTTTCATTTTTTACAACCAAACTTGCCTCTGTCATTCCTGCGGAGGCAGGAATCTATATAATAACTCTGGGCTCCCACCTCCGCGGGAATAATAACTAAAACATTTATAGACTCGCAAATGGATTAGTCCTGCCAATGTTATCCATTGGCGGCGAACCATAGTCTTTCCTCTTTTTAAGTTTTTCAACTGCCCCTTCATCTATATTGCCTGTAAAATCAATGGTCTCTTTTTTCTCAATAACTGTATTTTGGCTCTTTGACGTAAATCCTCTGAGGATAAAAAATATAGATGCGATAATAATAATCGCGCAGATTACTATAACTATTATATCTTTTTTCTTCACTTTACCTTCCTCCTGGCACTGGCTGTTCGCTCTCTGTTTGAACACTCTGCTCATTTCTATAATAAGCCGTATATGTCAAGTCAACAGTAAACGAGCCATCACTTGTTATTTTAAAGCTGCTAAGATGAACAAATCGTAATGCTCTTTCAGAATTTGATAGCAGGGCTTTAAAGCTCTGATAGCTTGGGAATGTTGCGTTAACTCCATATGCCAAACTGCTTACTCCGGCAGGCGCTGCGCTTGAAGACTGGTCACCTGTTCCGGCTGATGATCCTGACGAACTATTACTGCCAGATGCTCCATCTGATACTCCCCCTGCTTCTTTTATTAAACCGTCTAGCTGAATAAAGATATCACCGACTTCTTTCTTGCTTGGAATAGCCCTATATACTACCTGCGACTGTTCGCGCAGCTCATCTTCTTTGACTTTCAGCTCTTTTAATTTATCCAGTTTTTCTTCAGCTGTTTTTAACTCTTCTTTTCTGCTTTTTAGCTCCTGGCTGGTTTTATTTATACTTTTGAAAGAGGGCGCAATAGCAAATACAGAAGCTAAAACCAAAATAACAAGAGTCACCGCGACAACTCCGATAGTCCAGTAATACTTGCCTAGCTTTTTCTCTACCATAGTATCCCCTGTTCCATTTCAAAAGTTATATCAAAGTTCACCAACCCGCCGTCACCCTTTGTATATCCGTCCACTTCTATATTCTTGAACAGCTTCCTGCCTTTTTTATCATCCGGGCTTGTTTTGTACTCATAGTTTTCCAGAGACTTTATGACCCTTGCTATAGAGTATACTTGCCTGCCCTCTGCTTTTGCTGTAAATTTATTTCCATCCACACTTAACTCAGTGAATCTTACATCATTTGGTGTAACCTGCTCCAAAACAGGCAGAAACTTCGACCACTTCGGTTCGCTTCTTTCTATCTCATCAACTGCCTTTATCCCCTGTTCAATATTTATAACCATCTCTTCAATATCTTTGTAGCTCTTTAGTTCATCTTGAGTGCTTTTAATCTTTTTATTTGTTTGATTAAGTGAATATACCCGAGACCACTTATATCCCTGAAGCCCGAGAATAAATAAAAGAGTGACACCGACTACAATGATCGCTCCCATAGTAACAAAGAAGTTTCTTCTTTTCGTCCTAAGCTTGTCTTGCCTTACATCCGGCGCCAGATTAATTTTTGTCATATTACAGTCCTCTCATAGCTAGCCCAACCGCTACAGCAAAGTCGGGCGCATTAGCGGCAAGCTGGCTGTTTACATCAGGTTTATGAACCACGGAAACCCAGGGGTTTCCATAAACTACACTTAAATCCAGTTCTTCAGCTAAAAAACTTTGTATGCCCAAAGTTCTCGAACCTCCTCCGGTAAGTTTAAGGTTTTGAATGTTTTCACCAAATTGTTCTGAATAATATTTCATTGATCTGTCTATTTCCTCTTCCAGATTATTTAAAACTGACTTTGATGCCTTGTATATCTGGCCTTCCATTTTATCCTTCTCAATTCCAAATTTTCTCTTAAATTGCTCTGCCTGCTCCTCTTCCAAGCTCAAGCTTTGCGCTATTGCCCGTGTTATAACCTGACCGCCGACAGAAACTGTCCTTGTAAGCGTTACCACACCTTTCCTCACTACAGATATTTCAGTAGCATATGTTCCTATATCAACTATCATATACAGGGGCTCGTTAGTAGCTAGTGCCCTGGCCGAAGCAATAGAGTTAATTTCAACAGCAATAAGCTCTAGTCCGGCATTTTCAGCTATATCAACCATTTTTTGCGTCTTGGCCTTCGGCGCGGCAATAATCATAACCAGAAGCTCATTTTTTGCCGGAACCTCGCCTATAATCTGCCAATCTATTTTAACCTCTGATATTTTCAGAGGTATATTCTGTTCCGCCTGATAGTTTACCGCTTTTTTTAGTTCGCCCATAGGCATCTTGGGGATGTTGATAACAGTTGTAAAAACAGCGCTTCCCGGAAGTGATACTATAACATTCTTCGTCACAAGATGCATGGAATGAGCTAATTTTTTTATCTCCTCCGCAATTTTTTTCTTATCTATTTCACTGTCACTCTGAGTCAAACCGCCGCTAACCGGCGCACTGCCAAAAGATACTAGCTCAAGCTTGCCAAATGATTTTTTCAGCTGAACAGCTTTAATAGAGCTTGTTCCTATATCAAGACCGAAGTAATCAGTATTTTCTTTTAAAATATTTAGGCCAAAAGCCA
>CAZTWZ010000005.1:0-16916 GCA_964617835.1 uncultured Candidatus Saccharibacteria bacterium
GCAATTAACAATTCACAAAATTTTGAATTATGAATTGATAATTATTAATTATTACCTGGTGCGCCCTGTAGGACTCGAACCTACGGCCTTCTGGGCCGAAACCAGACGCTCTAATCCAACTGAGCTAAGGGCGCATATTCAATTATTAATTTACAATTAACAATTCACAAATTAAGACAACCTTTCATTTCATAATTCAAAATTAACAATTTAGGAATCATTTGTTTTTGTTTTGGTAATAATGCTTGTTAAAATCTTGATAATTTCTACACACTCATTTAAGAGTATATCATTTTTTAACAATTCCAGCTCTTTAAGAAAGTTTAACCAATGTTCTGTTTCAACCGCAGACTTTTTTGCTATTGCTACAAAATTTACAAAGTCATTCTTTGAAACACCTGCGCTTCCTTCTGCAATATTGGCACTGATTGAAGTTACAGATCTCATGAGTTGATTGCTCACTGTCCGTACTGAAATTGTATTTGGCAGGTTATCAACCAACCTTGAAACCTCAACTGCAAGTTTGACAGATCTTTTGTAAATGTCTCTATCTTTGTAATCCATATTTGTGCACTCTATCAATTGTGCATTGTGAATTAATACTTGTTAATTATTACACTGGAGCGGGTAGCGGGGATCGAACCCGCATCTTCACCTTGGAAGGGTGACATAATAGCCATTATACAATACCCGCACTTCACTACGTTCAGTGTAAACTCGCTCACTCAGCATAAACTCACCGACCTAAGACTTGTATATTATACTCGAAAATAGACCGAAATTCAATGAAATTACCCTTGTCATTCCGACCGAAGCGGAGGAATCCCTTGCCGTTCTTGAGGGATCCTTCGACTCCACTCCATTTCGCTCAGGATGACAGTGCGGAGAGAGAAAATCGCCCCTTTTTCAATGTAAACTACTTCACATTGTCATTCCGGACTTCGATCCGGAATCCAGTCCCCTATTATATAGATTCTGAATCAAGTTCAGAATGACAAAAGGGCTTATTTATTTAATAACCTCTCGACATACTCCAGTGCTTCTTCTTTTGTATGAATCTCTTCCTCCATCTGGGCATGGTGGACTTTATCTAATATTTCTCCGACTTTTGGTCCTTCCTCTACATCAAACTTTTCAATGATCTCCTTACCCGTAAGCAGTGTATCTATCTTCGGGAGCAGCTTATCTTTTTCGTCAACTAAGTTTTTAATCGCATAGTAAAGGCTTAGATCTTTCGGCTTCGTGCCTAGAGCGTCAGCCCGAAGCAGTTCCAGGAGTTCATGAAAAAGCGGCTGGTGAATCCAGTGAGCCTGACGAGCTCTCTTCATGGTAAGCAAATTGCCAAGCATCATATGATGTGCAACCAGCCACTTCAAGTTTGCAGTCATATTACGAGAAAACTTGAGTCGCTTGGCAATCTCTCCAACCAGCTCCTCACCAACCTCAGCATGCTTATCAAATCTTATCCTTTCCTTATACTCAATCGTACTTGGTTTTCCAATGTCATGAAGCAGCACCGCCCAGGCGAGATCCTTTGATGGACTTGCTGGAAGAGCATCAAGAGACATAAGTGTGTGCTCAAAGACATCCCCTTCTTTATGGTAAAGTTCCGGCTGTTTTATGTCCTTCATCGCCTCTACCTCGGGTAAAATAATTTTTAAAATCCCAGCCTTGCTTAGTTCGCGAAAAGCCTGTCCCCGCCCCTCTGAAATCAGAATTTTAGTAAGCTCTTCTTGTATTCTTTCCGCTGAGACATTTTTTATAAGTTCCGCATTTCTTCTGATTGCCTCCGATACTCCCAAAGCATAATCCAGTCCAAGAGAATTTTTGAACCTAACCGCTCGAAGCAGGCGCAGGTTATCCTCGACTATCCTTTCATGGGGGTCACCAATGAAACGAAGTATCTTGTCATTCAAATCTTTTTGCCCGCCGACAAAGTCCAGCACTTTTCTCTTTACGGGGTCGTAGAACATGCCATTTATAGTAAAGTCACGGCGAAGAGCGTCCTTTTTTGGATCAGTAAAGTACACCGCATCAGGACGGCGCCCATCAGAATAAGCTGCATCTGAGCGAAATGTAGCTACTTCAAAGTTGTGACCATCCTTGATTGCCAGTATCACACCAAATTTCTTACCTATAGGAATGGTATGTTCTAAGATATCCTCTATCTCATCCGGTTTTGCAGAAGTGACAATATCATAATCTTTTGGTGCCTTGCCAAGAAGCATATCACGAACCGTACCGCCAGCCCAAAAGGCCATGTGTTCATGAGATTTTAGCTCTTTAATGATTCCTAAAGCTGTACTTTCCATGGTTTTATTATAACAGTGAACTCACATTATGTCTTGATTCCTATTTCTAGTATGGTTTTTTCAAAGAAAGATTAAAAGTAAACGAACTTTTAAAAAGATTGTTGTTCTATGGATTCTGGACAAGCCAGAATGACAAGTTAGATGTCAGTGTTTGAAAATTATTACATTGAAAATTGATTGGAAATTGGGATTTGAAAATTGAAAATTAAGGCGCTAGCCGTTTGTATATCTTTTCCTTTTCCGTAGAGTTTATTTTTGTTTTTCTCACCACTTCCTGCATTGTATTTATCGTCTTATCATAAGTCTCTTTGTCTACCGGATACGGTGTCGCATCCTTGCCCCCGTGAGCAAAACTATATCTTGCCGGATCTTCATAAGATGCATCAGCGCCATAAATAAGCTCTGAAACTAACGATAATGCTCTGATAGTTTTAGGCCCGACACCTTTTGTCGCAAGCAAGCCTTCATAGTTTTTGGGCCTTTCATTTGTTAACTTTCCCAGTATTTTCTCCAGATACTTGCTCTTGCCAAAATCTTCTGCCATCACAGGATGGGTTTTGAACTCTTTTCGCGCCAGGGAAGCCAGAGTTATTTTTTCGTATTGCATATTTTCACTCTCCAGGTGTAAAGGTATTTTCTCACCTGGAGTGTGTGAAATGCGAGGATTCACCCTAAAGCTAACCATTCGCGACAAGTCGGATGAGTGTTTTCGTAAAATCTCAACATCCTTCATAAGCGATTTATAGTTACCACCTACCAGTTCAGTAGAGATCGTACGATTTTGATCACTCTTTTTTGATGACATATTTAGGATATTGTTTATTTTTTTGATTTTCTGCGAAGCAATACCTTTATGGGGCTCAACCACTAAATCCTTTATATCTTCTGAAAACCAATGATAGCGCCTTGCTGTCTGATCTTCTGTGTTCATACCTTGCTGAATTACCGCCCAAGCGCCATTTCTTGAAAAGATGAAACTGTGATGATATATCTGATAGCCATCCTGAATAAGTGAACTATCCACTTTAGCACTCATTTTAGAATTATAGACTAGCTTTTTCGTTTTATCTTCGGGCAGGCTCAGCCTCACACCCCAATCTGTAATCTCATCCGGTGTTTTTCGCGATGTTTTGCCTTTTCCTCCGCAAATAAACACTCCGAGATCTCTTTCCTGCCCGCGAATAGACTCTTTTAATGCTGCTGTCAAAATAGTGGTTAGTCCGCTTGCATTCCAGTCAAAGGCAAGAACTGTGCCAAGCGATTGGAACCATACCGGATCGGCTAACCTTCTTACAAATTCATCAGGACCATACTCGGCTATAAGAACCTGGTTCATTTCACGCCCAAGTTCAACCATCCGCCGAAAAAGCCACGGCGGACACTTGCCCCAATCTAAAGTAAATGTAGCTACACCTCTCTGCATAGCTCTATTTTAATCTAATCAAAAAACAGATTCCAGTATACAGAAATTATTCAGAGATATACTGAAACCTTGATATTTTATCTCCGTTTTCCAGTTTCTTTTCGCCCAAAAACATGTCAATGGGGCGAACCCATATCAGATTATCACTATAAAGGGCTTGATAAATAACTAATTCTTCAAGATTTTCACTATGCAAGGCAACGCCCAAGACCTTATATTCCTTACCTTTATAATGCTTATATACTCCCAGCCTGAGAGCTTTGGCTTTTTTTGATAGTTTTATGTTGTCCATATCTACTCGTACCTCAATGCATCAAGAGGATTAATCTTGGCAGCGTGCCTAGCAGGGTAAAAACCGGTAATGATGCTTATTATGACCGCTGTACTGATAACACTCACAATTAAAAGTATGGGGGTATAGAATATCGGAACAGGTTCATTGCCCGATGATTTAGCCATATTCATGACTGTCACGTTGAGAATATACCCTATAGATGTCCCTACTAGAATCCCGGAAATACTGCCCAAAAGACCGATAATAATTGATTCAAGTATAAATAATCTATAAATATATTTTTTCCTGGCACCAAGTGACTTCATAAATCCTACTTCTCTGGTTTTTTCAAGAAGCATAACAGTTAATGTGTTGAACATTCCCAAACACGCAACAACAACTGCAATACCACCGAAAGATATTAGTATTGCCTGAAAAATATTAAAAAACTGATTAATCTGGTCTACCGTTTCTTTGACAGAACTAACTTTAAACCCCATATTTTCTATCTGAAGCTTTGCCTGATCTACATCTTCTTTACTCTTCATTTCCACTTTTGCCCCCGAGTAGCTTATAACATGCTCATTATTTTGAAATAAACTCACCGGCATATATATATAAGGCGCATTTTCATCATCTATAACCCCAACCACTTTTAAGGTAAACTCGGCCTTCTTTGATTCCTCACTATTTGTAAGTTCTTTCTTTAAAATGGAATTCACTTCTATCTCTTTCCCTATAATATCTGTTTCATTCAGTTGTTCTATGGCCGCCTTTGTTATCAAGGCCTCTCTGGCATCATTGGAAGAATATAGAGAGCCCTCCGCTACTTTCAAACCTTCAAGGCCCAAAAAATCCAGACTCTTTCCATATGCTACTCCATCTACGCTTGATTCTTTATATAATATTTTAGATGCCGCGCTAATATGCGGCTCCACACTCTGAACATTTTTTATTCCCTTAAATTTACCTATATTTTTATCATTCACAGATACAATGTTTGAGTTTGCAGAAGTAACATCCAGTATTTTAAGAGCGTCAAGATCTGCTATCTGCTCGGTAGATACTCTTTGTAAGCCCATCCCCAAAGATATAAGAAATACCACAAAGCCCACCGATATTGCCACTCCGCCGGCAGTCAAGATAGTACGCAGTTTCCTGCTCGTTAAATTTTTCATTGCTAAAAATAATATATATGATGATTTCATTACATTCCCGCTATTTTTAATATATCCTGCATACTTTCTTTTTCTGGTACATTCACTTTCTTTTTTTCTTTAACATCATATACATCACCATCATGCATCCTGACAACTTTAGTCGCATATTTTTCATAATTCTCGTTATGCGATACCATCACTACAGTTCTTTTTGATTCATCATTAATATATTTAAACATATTCATCACCTCATTGGCTGATGTGCTATCTAGATTACCCGTCGGTTCATCAGCTAAAAGTATCCAGGGATTAGAAACAAGCGATCGGCAAAAAGATACCTTTTGTTGCTGCCCCCCGGAAAGTTCTGTCGGAGTATAATCGGCAAAAGTATCCATCTTTAAAAGCTTTAGGAAATGCATTGCCTTTTCTTTTGCTTTTTTTCTACTCATCCCATCCATGTTTAGAGGAAGAGCGACATTTTCTATAACATTTAAAGATTTTAGCCATAAAGGCTGCTGATAAATAACGCCAAACTTGTCATGTCTAAACTCTGCTCTATTATCAGCATTTTGGGCAAAAAGATCATTTCCTTTGATAAAAATTTTTCCCGATGTAGGAGGCTCAAGACCTAAAATAGTATTTAAGAAAGTAGATTTTCCGCAACCCGAAGGACCAAAGATTATAACAAATTCTCCCGTATATATATCTAGATTTATCTTTTTTAAAACCGGAATTTTGTTCTCGCCAACATCAAATTCCTTATAAAGACTTATGGCCGATATTATCGGTTTTCTTCTATCTTCCATTGCCCTCCTGTTTTATCTAAATAACCATCCAAGTGATGAATTAAGTGACTTAAATATTAACTCAAGTACTGATGATTTACTCTGCTCTATGAGTAATGATCCTTCTTCAGACTTTCCTTCATTTCCAGAAGCATCTTTTGATGTCGCCCTGAAGTAATACGAACTTGAAGGTTTCAAGTTTGGAACAACGACAATATGTGATGTGGTGAGAGCAGAATCTTCTTGTGTGCTTAAAGAGTAGTTTTCCCCTATAACACCCAGTCCATATTCTACCCTGCTTGTTCCCGGCTCGTCAGTCTGCCATGAAATAATGGCTTGTCCCTTAGCTTCTATGCCAAATCCGGTAAGTGATGTTTCTTCTGTGACTTCATATACTTTTGGCGGACGAGTATCATAGTCAGTCTTGAATGTCTGGGTGTCAGATACCGCTTCATTGCCAAACTGATCTCTGCTTCTAATCTTAATGGTGTAAAAGGTGTTATCTATAAGCCCGAGAATAACTATTTCATGTTTTGTTTTAAGCTTAATATCTACTGCCTGCTGGGTTACTCCCCCGCTTGGGGTATAATCAACTACTGAGTTTGTCGGTACATTAGTCTCCCAGGTAAACTTCATGGTAGCTGTGGCCCTATCGTTTATGGGCTCTAGCCTGACAACTGAGATAACCGGAAATTTCTGGGTTTCAAATATATGATCTTCGCCCTCAGTTTTATTCCCATCTATATCCTCAATAACAATTTTGTAATGATAAGTAGATGAATGGTCAAGGTCAGTCAGGCGGACCGAATGATTGGTGGTAAATCCGCCAGAAACATTGTCCATAAGCATACCATAACCTGCGCTTTTACCAAAGTATATGCTACTCTTTGCTTCAGCTGAAGTTTCCCAGGATACTACAGCTGTGCTCAAGCGTATATCTTCTACTCTGGCATTAGCGATAGTCGGCGCGGGAAGGGTTTTGAGTATGGCATCGGCTGAATAGCCGATATTGCCATCCTCATCTACATACTTGACTCTGTAGTGATATATGGTGTCCGGCTTAAGCCGTTCTATCTTTACCTTGTGGTCAACTACAAACTCAAATTGTCCCTGGGTAAGACCATATCCTACACTTTCCCCTATTTCTACGAATGAAGATGCTTCACGATCTGTAACCCAGCTAATGTCTGCTGTGGAAACTTTAACTTCTATGTCCGGACCGGTGATAATGTCCGGCGGAGAAGTATACCTGCCTGTCGGGGTAACAGATACTATGGTAGATGGAGCAGATGTATTTCCTGAGTTATCTTTTGCTATTATTCTGTAGTAATATAGTTTACTCTGAAGACTTGTGTCTACATATGATGTTCCTCCAGATGAGCCTACCTGAGTAAAGCTAGTAGCATCTTCTGATCTTTCTATCAAATATCCCTGGAAACCGACCCCCTTATCTGCCGGCTCTTGCCAGTTGATAGTTGTTTTGTAACTTTGGAGATCTCTGTTTGAAGTATCAAAAACTTCTACGTTTACCGGTATGCCTGGCGCTGGAGTTTGGCAATTGAATTGAACCTCAGCATAGTTTCCCCAACTGATATTATCTGAACTATCCATAGCCACTACATAGAAAGTATTAAATCCCTGCTGTGTTGCCGCTGATATTTCTCCTGTTGATGTATTTGTAGTATATGAAGTGTTGTTTTCATTTGGAAGGACATTTACTGAATAATAATATCCTTTGATAGCGCTATTGTATGTTGCAGGGAGGTCCCAGCTAAAGGTGAATGAGTTTTCCTGGGAAAGCTGTGGCAAAACACTTAAGCTTTGAGGCGCCGATGGCGCATCTGCATTGTAGTAGTAATAAGCCAGTCTATTGTCTGCCGAGATATTTCCGGCCGTATCCACACTTCTGACATAGAAAGCATTCTGCCCATTCTGGTATGATAGGACACCATTCACAAATTCATCTGTTGTAAGCGCACTCCAGGTAGCATCAGTTTCTCTCTTGTATTGGTAACCAGCTATTCCTGATGCATCACCATTAGATATTACATCTGAGGCAGCCGGCCATGTAAAGTCAAAGCTGTCTGTAACAGACCAGCCGACAGGATTCACCGAAACATATAGCGGTTCATCGGGGGCTGTTTTATCAAATTTATATGTAAATTTTTTGTAATAGTCGGGAGTACCATTGGTATATCTGTTTTCGGCATAGTCCTCTGTGCTTATGGCCAGATACATGGTCTTGCCCGAATCTACAAGATCAATACTGCCTGTATAGTTTGCTGTTGTCTGCCACGCACCGGCAGTTTTTGGATCTGCTGTAGGATCTGTACCAAAATATACCCAGTATCCTTCTATTCCTGACTCTCCGGCGCCGTCGCTCGCGTCCGACCATTCAAAGTAGGGAGTTTGCGAGTTGCTCCAGTTTGTATCTGTAACTTCTTCGCCTGCTGTTTTGGTATTATCCTGCCAGGCATTTACAGTAGTCGGGTTTGTCGGAGCATTCTGATCTGCCATATATACTGTTCTTAACTCTTTAAGTGTTGGATTTGATATACCGTCAGAAGAGGAAAGAGTAGCCCTTATTTGTATATATCTATTTGTCCCCACGGGCAGATTGCCGCTACTTGGCATACTGCTCTGAGCAACTGAAAATGTTCTGTCTCCCGTACCCCCGCTCTCATCTATAGTTCCGAGGGATTGCCAGGTACTCCAGTTAGAGTCTGCACCGCCAATAGCAGAAGATCTGACTTCAAAGGTTATGGAGGTATTGGCAACTATATTTACATCCGCCTCAAATCCGTTCGGAGCGCCCCAGCCGCCATTCCAATAAAAATCAAGGATACCAGAACCGACAGTCGACGATGAAGTCCATGTGCCGGTTGGGGAGAGAGAGCCTTCCTCTGTACCATAACTTGAAACTGTCGGTTCGGGATATGTATACTGTCTCATCTGCTTATATGACATAAGATTTGTCTCATCACTATCTGCTATATCTTTTTCAAAATATGCATACACTGGTTTATCGCAGATCATTTTCCATCCTCCGCTTATCCAAGTTGATGTCGACCCCGTGCCAAAACCAATCTTGTTTACATCTGTTCGTGTGCCTCCTGTCTGTTGTCCAGCCTGTTGTCCGCTTGAGTCATAAACGGTACAAGTGGTAGATGGTTCTGGCGCCGCTACCGCAATATAACCGGCCTTTGAAGCAGAGCCAAATACAGTTCCCATCTGCGACTTAGGAAGAAATATAGTTGATTCTCCGCCATCAGCATCAGCAAGCTGATCAGCGCCTATTAAGTTATTGGTTGTAACCCTAAATGCAGGAGCAGAACCAAACGACCCCTGTCCGCCGGCAACGTAGTTTCCATTGGCTCCAAGGCTGCTGCTCCCGCTTCCTCCGCTGCTTGTAACCCATGATGTATTTGCACCGCTTGGGCCCGCTCCTATTTCAAATGTGGTAGATGGAACACCATATAACTGTTCTGTAGTGGCCCGATAGAAAGCTCTTGTGTCGCCAGGGTTGCCATAATGCTGCACAAGTATAGGAATATCACTGGTTATCCTTACTACACCATCATTCGGAATTTCTTCTGCAGCTCTTGTGCCGCTAGGGCCAACCTGTATAGTTTCTATTAATGACCCATTCTTATAAAAAGAAACGTTTGCTGTACCAAAAGGGCTAACCACGTCAAACGAGTTAGTATACCTGTCTATTCTTTGGATAAACTCAGTCGATGCCCAGCTGATAGGAGTAATCATATCTGTACCATTTACTGTACCGTCTGCATGAAAGAGCTTAGTCGCGGAGAGTGGTGTTGCCAAAGATAGCTCAGAAGAAGAAAAAGTTCCGGTTCCCTGATCGTCTAGATTGAGCTGAGAAGTGCCGTCTGATATAGTATTTCCGTCAGCTAACGATATTATATTTAAGTTAGCCCCGGCTGTAGTCTGAGATCCCACATACCCCACTATCCTTGGCTGAGAATAGCTAAATGTATCTACAATACTGCTAGCAGCAGTAGCCGAAGCATTATTGTAATATACATAAATAGTAGTATCGGTAGATGCCGCTATAGCATTCACTTTGACCCATATAGTGGATGTGCCATTGTAGTTCCAATCCTCTAGGTAGTAAGACAGGTTGTTTCGAGATGTATCTCCAAACCTTATATCTCTGCCATCAGACTGGCATTTAGAATAGTCAAAATTTGATGGAGTAAGCGTAATAAGTACTTGATATTCATCTAACTGACTGCCTGAGTTTTCTGTAATAGTTATGGGCGTTCTGTAAAGCCACGCCGGATCTAGCCAGTCGCCAGCGCCGCCCTGAAGCTGAACTTCACCACCAGAAACATTTTTTATTTCTGCTCCCGATACACTCCCCGCTTCAAAGTCTGCCTGGGTGGAAACGGTATTTGTAACTTGGTTTAGGGCGGCTAATGTTTTATTTGCGGGCTGAAAAACAAAGAAAAAAACAAGCAGAAAAACATACAAAGCTAATATCGCCCAGTGCACATGGTGATGATACCTAAATTCATGCCATCTTTTATACCATCCAAACCGATGAGCTTTTTTGTGCAGTTTATGTGTCGTTTTCTGCCTAAACTTCTTGAATATGCTCAATAAATACCTCCCAAACTCTGCGCAAATCAACAAATATATTTATCTATAATAAATTATACATAAATATTATATTGATAGCAAAGTTTTTTATTCATATCTCAGAGCATCAAGAGCACTAATCCTGGATGCTCTTCTTGACGGATACGCGCCGGTTAGAACACTTATTAAGACTGAGAGAACTAAGGCGGCTGCTACAAGATTAAACGGAAAAACGAATATTTTAACAGGAGTATTGCCCGTTGACTTTGCTAGAGCATAAATGACCGCATTAAAAATTTCTCCCAGTGAATAGCTAATAACTATTCCTGTTATACCCCCGATAATGCCTATAAGAAGAGCTTCTGAAATAAATATTCTCCTAATGTCTTTTTTAGTAGTTCCCAAAGATTTCATAATACCAATTTCTCTGGTTTTTTCAATGAGAGATATGGTTAAGGTGTTAAACATCCCAATACATGAAACCACAACTGCAATTACTCCAAAACCGGTCAAAACCACCTTAAAGACACTGAAAAATTGATTGACCTGATCTATAGTTTCCTTGATAGAGCTAACCTTGAAGCCCATATGCTCTATCAATACTTTTATCTTCTCAACATTATCCTGGCTAGTTGTCTTTACCTTTGCCTCGCTAAAATTAACTACACCAAATACTTTTAAATTTTCCAAAGGTATATAAACATAAGGAGCATTACCTTCTTCCAATACTCCAACTATCCGATATTTTTTAGTTTCGGTTTTAGGATTTTTCTCTTTATCACTTAAAAGTTCCGGACGGAGAATCATTTCAATCTCCAGATTGCGATCAACCAAGTCTCCAAAGTTTATCACGCCAAGTTTTTTCGCAGCAGCCACATTAACCAAAACTTCTTCTGCATTGTCAGAAGAGAAGGATTTTCCTGCTATAATCTTTGGCTTATCTATAGTTAAAACATCCTGGGTTTTTCCATATACTATTCCATCTACTTTTGACCCCTGAAGGATTAAGTTTCCGGCAACACTAACAGAAGGATAAACTTTCTCCACCCCAAACAGATTTGACATTTTTCTGACCGTATCCTCATTTATACTTACTATTTTTGACTTGCCTGTACTGACATCCAGTATTTGCAGAGCCTCCAGATTTGCGATTTGTTCCGTAGAAACTCTTTGGAGACCATATCCAAGAGCAGTTAGAAATGTAATAAAACCGATACTTATCGCTACACCGCCAGAAGTTAAGAGTGTCCTCAACTTGTACCTTTTGAGGTTTTTGAAAGCCAGTTTTATAATAAACTTGAACTTCATTTAAAAACCTCCTCTGATAAATCTATGACCCGTTCTTCATCCTCAGCTGATATCTGCGGAGCTCCTTTCTGTTTAATGCTTTTGATAAGGCCGTCTTCCATATATATAAGTTTTGTGGCATATCGTTCATACTCTGGATTATGAGTAACCATTATCATCGTTCTCTTTGATTCAACATTTAAAACCTTGATGTCATACATCAAATCCTCGGCGCTCACAGTATCGAGGTTCCCCGTCGGCTCATCCGCCATTACAATCCATGGATTTGATACAAGCGCTCTGCACATAGAAAGTCTTTGCTGCTGTCCTCCGGATAGCTCCATCGGATAGTACTTTTCAAACTTTTCAAATTTGAAAAGATAAAGTATATTCCTCGCTTTCCTCATAGCTTCCTGATTAGAAACACCTGCTATGTTTAAAGGAAATGCAACGTTTTCTATAACATTTAAGGATTTAACCCAGTTTGATTGCTGATAAACAACACCAAACTTATTACGGCGAAAGTGAGCTCGCCCATCCTCATCCATAGAGTAAATATCTTTGCCGCGAACAAAAACTTTGCCTTCTGTTGGCTCCTCAAGCCCTAAAATAGTGTTAAGCAGCGTACTTTTCCCGCAACCCGAGGGTCCGAGTATTACCACAAACTCACCGAAGCCAACTTCAAAATCAATCCCCTTTAGAACAGGTATTTCCTCATTCATAACCAAAAAGCTCTTTTTGAGCCCTTTAATCTCCAGAGTTGGGGTGTGCTTCTTTGTCATTTTTTTTTGCCTTTTTCAATTACTTTATCTTTGTTATTCATCATTCATCCGCCCATAAAACAATTATTGAATATCTGCCGACAAACTATTAAATAAACAGCCATTGAATAACCTTCTTCTAAATTATCCCCCAAAAAGCCAACCTAATGTAGATTCAAAGGATTTAAGCACTAAATCGAAAATGGATGAACGGGCTTCTTCGGTAAGCGCTGAGTTAGCATCTGACTTTGCCTCGTTTCCAGAGCTATCCTTAGATACTACTCTGAAATAGTAGGAGCTTGAAGGATCAAGATCAGACACCACTACAACATGAGAGGTAGTAAGCATAGCGTCTTCCTGGGTAGACATGGAATAAGTATCACCCGTTACGCCCTTTGAATATTGAATTTGTGATGTAGAAGGCTCATCGGTATACCATGAAACTACCATTTGAGATTTGGCGCCCGCGCCATAGCCGTTTATAGAAGTTTCGGTTGTAATCTCTGATATTTTCGGCGGTCTTGTGTCAAAGTCAGTCTTAAACTTCTCGCTACCAGAACTTCCGACATTACCATAAGCATCCCTACCCTTCACAACCATTGTATAGTCAGTATTATCTTTAAGGCCCGATATAACGAGCTCATGAACCGTTTTAAGCTCTGACTGTGCTGCTTCCAGCGTTTTCCCCGTTGAATCCGTATACTGCACTACAGAAGTAACCGGGACATTGGACTCCCAGGTAACCTTCATGGTCGCAGTGGCTGTGCTTTTCATCTGTTCAAGTTTAATATCTGAAACCTTCGGGAACGTAAGAGTATCGAAATTATAATCATCAGACTGCATTACATTACCATCGGTATCCGCACCAAATATCTTGAAATGATATGTAGATGAATGGTCAAGATCCGAAAGCTTTACGGTGTGAGTAGTTACGGCAGAACCTGAAGAATCGGTTAATTCTTTGCCATATGTATTAGTTTTGCCATATTTCAATGTTGAGGTAGCAGAAGACGTCGTCTTCCACGTTATAAGAGCGGAGTTCAGGCGGATGTCTGATATTTTTACCTCTGATATTCCAGGCGCCGGCTGTGTCTGGAAGGTGAAGCTAGCAGAATATGCAAGACTATTATCGTAATCCTCTTGATCAGATGGGTCCAGTGACTGTGTTCTGTAATGATACACAACACCGGGATCAAGCCCATATAAGGTAACTGAATGGTTTGTAGATGTTTGTAGTGAACTGTTCTGCATACCATAACTTCCCGTTTTTCCATATTCCACTTTTGAATAGGATACTCTGTCTGTTGTCCATGTTATCGTAGCGGTAGTTGCTGTTACTGAAACTACAGGGAGAGAGTCGGTTGGCGGTTCTATATATTTTCCTGTCGGTGCCTTTTGTACTATAACAGAAAGCGATGTTACAAGTTCAGCGCCGGCATTATCGACACCCGATATACGATAATAATATGTCTGATCTTTTGTTAGTCCCGCCTCGGCATAAGCTGGCGTAGAAGCTGTTGCAACGGGCGTAAGAGCTAGCCAATCACCATCGGTATCTAGCCCTGTAAGTGATGTTGTTCTTCTAATATTATAATGCCCAAAAGTACTTGCACTATAGTTATCTGGAGCTTTCCATGACATAGCTAGAGCATAGTGGTCCGGCTTATGCCTATCTGAAACATCAGATATAACTACTGTTTGAGGTGCCGTCAGTGCAGTAGCCGTCGTATCTATGCTAAAGTCTTTCCAGGCATAGTTTGAGTAGTTAATCTTACTAGGACTATCATCGTCATAAGCAACCAGGTAAAGCCTATTTACACCTTGCTGTGTAGCTCTAATACCATTTATTGTTACAACATTACCAAGGTCATTTCCATTAGCACCCATGTAGCTATAATTATTTTGAGGAGAAGCACTTGGCAGTTCATTCACAAAAAACCTATATCCGGCAATAGCATTTCCAGGCTCTACATAACTAGGAGCATTCCATGAAAATTCAAAATCGTTCACTGTTTTTGATTGATCGGTCACTGTAAGATTTAAGGGTTCAGAAGGCGCATTTAAAATATAATTATAGACTATGGTATCTTCGCCTGATTCGTTTCCTGCCTTGTCTATCGCCTTAACTCTGAAAGTGTTAGCACCATCTTCATCTCCAACTATACCGCTAACTGAAGTTGAGGTTGTTGTTTGCCAACCCGATATAGAACCAACTTTATATTCATAATGGTCAAACTCCGAACGCTGTCCTATCGTCCCTACATCAGTTGATGCATTCCAGCTAAAGCTAAGGGGCTGATCAGTCGGTTGCAGTGTATTTGCCTGAAGATTACTGGGATCAGTCGGTGCTACATTGTCATACCAATATTCAAGAAGGGTTGTGCCGGAAAGTGTAGTATTCATGGCATTATCTACAGTATTTATCCTAAAATAATATTTCTGACCGTTAGCAAGGCTGCCGGCAATCAAAGAAGGACTTATAGTTTCATCATATTCATCAGGATCATAGTTACTGTCTATGTCTAACTTTGCATAATATTTCCATATACCTGACGCATCTGGATTACCAGTATCACTCGGTTCGGTCCACGTAAATTTTGGTGCAGGATAGTTATGCCATTTCTGCCCAGAATCATATATCCATGTCGAGCCACCATCTGACTCATAGCAAGTTACATCACCAGTAACCGGATTACTGGGAGCAGTTGTATCTACTTGATATGTAATGGATACATTTGTAATAGTCGCTGTTTGAGAACCATCAGAGACAAAGAAGGCTCGCCAACGGAAATTATAAGGGTTAGAACCACCCGGTCTAAACTCAGTGATATTAGTCGTAACTTCGCTTGCCGTATTTGTTTTACTCGCGTCATAAGTATCGGGGCTTGCAATAGTTACCCATACTGAACCGTTCCATCTGTACCAAGTCGTACCATTGTCCGGTGTTATCTGAAAACGTACGCTACCCGTCCCACTGGTTGTGATACTCATAGCGGAAATATAACTTAAGCTTACTCCATTACCTGTCTCTTCGTTTTGAATAGTTGGATAATCATTGTAGTAGTAACCATCGGGATTTGCTGCATTTATGGTCGTTACACTCACTGTGGGAGCCGCAGATGCATACTTGCTCCGCTCATATTGCCTTAACACCTCAGTATCGTCTAAGACACGATTATACACCCTTACCTCGTCTAATGTTCCATCAAACCAAGCAGGCACAACATTATTAGCACTTTCGGCAAAGTCACCACCTAGTTTTAAATCACCCACCACAGGATCAAAACTAGCCGTTGCTGGACTGGCGCCTTGCAGTACCCCAGATTCTTTATCCCCATTTACAAATACTTGATAAGTACCAGCATTTCGAGTAAACACTATATGATACCATTGGTTAGCCTGCCAACTATCTGTGGCTGTAGAATAGTATGGATATGCGCCACCACTATCTAAAGCAAATACTATTGCCCCCCTTGTTCCAAAACCTGAAGGATAGTTTGCTCCAGCGAGAGATATAAAGAAGTTATTATAATTATCTTTGTACTTACTAATGAATGTTTGAGTAGCCTTTGAGCTATCAAACATCTGATCTGGTTTAAACCAAAATGAAAACGATACTGGGCCTGTTCCAAGATCATATGCAGTATTATCAGGCACGGTTACAATGTCGTCTCCACCGTCAAATACCAATGCATTTCCACTCGAGAAGGTCATATCTGATCTACCGCCCCATTGACCACCGTCAGTACCGAACCATAAAGGATTCGCCGGTGCGACACCAGAAGTTCCATCATTACCAGTACTGGATGAGTCACAAGCATCTTCACCACCAACACAAGTGTCATCAGCTCCTTCATCCATATGCCACAGTCCCACAAGTCCAGACTCGCCATAATCTTTTGTAAAAGTATTGTCATAACTGCTGCCGGCAGAGGCACTGGAGTTGCCATAATACATATAAATCGTTTCATTAGGCGTACCTATAGAGGGAACCTTCACCCATACCTTTGTAGAAGCAGTTTTCGCTCCAGACTCTATCCAATAGTTTATCGATGTTGTTACATCACTGGTAAATCTCAAATCTTCACAATTCGCCTGAAAACATCCTGTTGTATCGAGTCCGTCAAAAAGCACCTGATAGTCTGTAAGCGCAGAGCCGGAGTTGGTTATCGTTATCTGTTTCCTAAAGTGAAAATGGTCTCCGCCACTATCAGCTATCCAATCAGCTCCGGGAGTATGGCTGCCCAGTGCTGCTGTTCCGCCGCCAACATCCACCTTTGCTCCATAGTTATAATAATCACTTGGCACACCT
>CAZTWZ010000006.1:0-16153 GCA_964617835.1 uncultured Candidatus Saccharibacteria bacterium
CAAACTTTGGGGTAGGATGGGAAGCGGTAAACTGCGCTAAGATTCTAGGTGTGCCCCTGGTCGGTCATCATCATACTTTTTGGACAGATTATCTGCACCACATCAAGCTTGATAAAGAATTTATGAGGAAGCTCACTCATCACTATACCTCATCTTACTATAATAGGTGTGACTTGATTATTTCCCCTTCCAAAAGCTTAAGAGATGAACTTCTTGAAAGTAATATCAAAAAACCCGTTAAAGTCCTTCCCAACAGCATTAATCTGGAAAAATTTAAGATTAATGCAACAAAGGAAGATCTGAAGAAAAAAATGGGTTTAAAAGACAAAAAAGTAATCGTTTATTTCGGCAGAGTTAGCAAAGAAAAAAGTATAGATATTCTGCTGGATGCCTTTCAGCTCATCCTAAAGAAAATAGATGATACAAGGCTTTTGATTGTCGGCGATGGACCCACTCTAAATGACCTGAAAAAACAGGCGAGGAAACTAAAAATAGATAGTAACATTATCTTTACCGGCATACTGAAAGATAAAAAACTCTTTGAAACTGTTGCTACCGGAGATATTTTCGCCTCTGCATCTACCTCTGAAAATCAGCCGATGACTTTTCTGGAAGCGATGGCTCTGGGACTTCCAATGGTTTGCGCTGATGCCAAGGGTGCACCAGAACTTTGTCATGATGGTAAAAATGGTTTGCTTTTCAAGCCAGATGATAGGCGTGACATGGCGGACTGCCTGATAAAAATCCTGGGAGATCCAAAGATGATAGAAAAAATGGGTAAAGAATCAAAGAAAATAGCTAATGGTTATTCAAATGAACGTATTATAGAGGAGCTTATTAATAGCTATAAAAAACTAATAAAGAAAAAAAGTGCAAAAAAAACCAAAAGTTTGTCTTAACCTTGAATTTTTCAAATTTATGGGGGGCATATTTTATAAAAATATAGGCACTGGTCTCCTTTCTTCTTATAAAAATCAAAAGAGAATACTTGGCTCTATGGACGTGGAATTTACCGAGAATGCTAAAGATAAAGATTATAATATATTACAGGTAAATCTTTTCGGGGTTATGGCTCTTTACTTAATCAAGCGCGATAGAAGAAAGGGAAGAAAAATCATCGGTTATGCCCATAACACCCCCGAAGATTTTGAGAATGTTTTCAGATTCAGCAGCATTCTCATGCCTTTTATAACAAAATGGCTGGTTTATATGGAAAACCAGTGTGACATAGTTATCTGTCCCTCAGAATACACAAAGAAAAATATGGCAGATCATGGAGTAAAAACACCCCTTATCGCAATGAGTAATGCAGTTGATACAAAGAAATTTAGTTTTGATAATAAAAAAAGAGCCGAGGGGAAAAAAACCTACAATCTAAAAAATCCAACCGTTTTTTCTATTGGATTGGTTTTGCCTAGAAAATCCCCTTCCACATTTATAAAAATGGCAGAAAAATTTTCAGATGTTGACTTTATATGGTTCGGGAAAATATACAACGGAGCAATGGTAAAAAAGCTTCCAAAAAAACTGCCGGAAAACCTTCAGTTTACCGGATATGTTGATGATATTATCGCTGCTTTCTGTGCCGGCGACATTTTCGTCTTCCCATCGCATGAAGAAAATGAGGGTATGGTTATACTGGAAGCCGCTTCTATGCATAAACCGCTCGTAGTAAGAGATATTCCTACATATAAAGGATGGCTCATTCATAAAGAAAACTGCTTCAAAGCAAGAAGTCAGGAAGAATTTGAGAACTATGTTGAGATGCTGCTGAATGATAAGGAGTTAAGAGAAAAAATGGGACAAAAAGCATATGAGTTGGCACAAAAAAACAGTATTGAAAACATAGGCCGGAAGTTCCTAACAATATATGATAATCTCCTGGGAAAATAGTTTATTTCAGTTTCTTCACTTCTTTTTCATCCAAAGTTATCTCACCATTTCTAACCTTTATTACCCTTCTCAGAGCAAAATAAGCTACCTGCAGCAAAATAATCAAGAGGACAGCCATAGCCGCTATAAACAAGGCATTATTTACATCTTTCCATAGCCCTGCAAAATAATATCCTATCGCAAAAAGTATAGTTGCTTTTAGCGCGGTGGCGATAAAATCCCAAAAAAGAAACTTATACCAGGGATAACGGGTTATTGCGGCTGCTATGAGTATGGGAAAGCCCAGTATATGAGTTATCTGGCTAAAAAAGATAAGCTTCACGCTGTGACTGGCAAACTTTTTTTCAAATCCCTCTACTTCCTCTACAGAAAACTTGAAATACCTGGCAAATTTCGGTAAAATTTTTGCACCCCCGAAGTATCCTATAGCATAATACATAGAGTCAGCCGCCATATCTCCAGCTATATGAACAACATACCCTATATATGGATTAATGAGCTCCAGTCTTGAAAAAACACCCACCAAAAGACCAACCGCAGGACCCTCTATAAAGGTTCCGATAAAAATAGCAACATATTTGAAACTTTCAATAAATCCGTATATATCCATGTACCTTAAGTTTTTCCTATTAAACTAAATTAATTTTTATATTATACTTTATTTAATTATAGCGGGGTGTGGCGCAGTTGGCTAGCGCGTACGCATGGGGTGCGTGAGGTCGCAGGTTCGAGTCCTGTCACCCCGACCAAATTAAAACAGTATTCCGGAAAGTCCGAAAAAATTCAATATTATTCCTGAGATATAGAATATAAAAGATATCACCGGTCTTCCTGGCAGTAAAAATATCAAGACAAGGAGAAGAATGGGCCCATACATTTCAAACTTACCGGTATCTATATTTTTTGGCAGGAAATAATATAAGATCTTAGAACCATCAAGAGGAGGAATCGGTATTAGATTAAATACCATAAGAAATATATTCACTAAAATGATAACAGAAAATAACTGTAATAAAATATCATTCGTTACAAGCCCGGTTTTTAAGAAGAAGCCGAATATTACAACGACAGCCAAGTTCGCCATAGGCCCGGCCAAAGATGTGATAGCCGATCCAAGCTTAGGATTTTTAAAATTATTTACATTAATCTGAACCGGTTTGCCCCAGCCAAAACCTACTAAAAGCAAAAATATTGCACCAAAAAGATCAAGATGCACTATGGGATTAAGTGATATTCTGCCCATGTGCTTGGCAGTAGGGTCACATAGATAGTTTGCCGTCCAGGCATGCATAAATTCATGAACCGTTATAGCGAAAAGAAGCGCCGCTATCCATGCCAGCAAAAATATTGGATTTTCAAATAATGAAGAAAAAAGCATATTATTTAATTCCTAATTGTTAATTGCTAATTAAAAATTGCACTGTAACTGTATCTGCTTAAAAACTTTTCTGTTACTTTGCTGCTCTGTTTTTTTCATTACTAAGCTTTCTGCAATTGACTTTTTGACCTCATTATGTTAACATTTATCAAGCTAGTTATCAATATAAATGAATTAGAAATTGTGAATTAAAAGTTAAGGGATTTCTCCGCTCGTCATCCGGCAACTACCGGATCGGTCGAAATGACAAAATATAGGAGAGCCAATTCATTCGGAGAAAATATACTATGTCTATACAGTGCGAAATTTGCGGAAAAAAGCCATTAACAGGCCATAACGTCTCTCACTCACACAGAAAAACCAAGAGGCGTTGGCTTCCCAATATCCAAAAAGCAGTTATCACAGTTAACGGCACAGAGAAAAAAGTGAAAGCTTGCGCCAAGTGCATAAAGACACAATCAAAAATCCGATCAAAGTAGATCGGATTTTTTGAATTTTCAATTCACAATTTTTAATTTCTAATCAATGCCTAATGACTTAATTTCAGAATTTTTAATTGGGATTTGATTGGCCATTGATTCTTGAAAATTGGTCATTTTGAAAGCCCTAGCTTTTTAAGACCATTATCTTCATTTCCTCCGGCAGATCTTTTTTCATTATCTTTAACTTATCTAAAGTCTCCGGCTCTTCACCTATCTCATTCAAAAACTTATCAACTGAAGCTATATCCATATTTACTCCTGGAACTTTATAGTGCATCGGGATAACTATTTTGGGACCTATATCATTTATGACCTTTACCGCCGTTTTAGCATCAATCGTATATATACCTCCAACAGGTATCATTAAAATATCTACACCATTTAGCGCTTCAAGCTGCTCACTCGTCAGTTCTGTACCAAGATCTCCCAAGTGGCACAAACGTATGCCATCAATCTCCATGGTAAATATTGTATTTAGTCCTCTCTCTTCTCCTTTTTGATCGTCGTGAAATGACGTTATCCCCCGAAAGAAGCACTCCTTGACTTCATACTCTCCGGGAGAATCCAGGAGAAGGTAATCTCCCTTGATCGCTTCTATATAGTTATGATCACGATGATCATGAGTAGATATAACCACATCTGCGCTAAGTTTGGGCATTTTAAGATCAATCTTGGGATGGTTGAAGGGATCTGTAACTACAGTAATATTTTTCCCGACAATTTTAAAACATGCATGTCCGATATGACTAATTTCCACTTTTGACCTCCTTATTATTTAAATTACTGAAAAACTAAACAACATAATAACAGAATATGACTTTATAAGAATTTATGCTATCTTTAACTCTGGTTTTTGACTTTTGAATTGTTCTTTGACCATTCTTTAAGTATTACACTGATGCTTGACGCTACTGGCACTGCCAAGATTACACCCAGTATACCTATAAGTTTCGCACCAATCAACATAGAAGAGATAATAATGATAGGATTTAAGCCCACCGCCTTTTTCATAACCTGGGGAACAAGAATGTGATTTTCCAGCTGTTGTACAAAAATATAGAAAGCTCCAACTATGATAGCCATTATCGGACTTACAAAAAATGCAACTATAACTGCCGGTATTGCGCCAATGACGGGACCTATTAAAGGAATAAGTTCCGTAAAGCCTGCTATAATAGCCAAGATAAGAGCATAAGGAATGTGCATTATTGATAGCCCTATATATGTTACTATCCCTACTGTTAGTGAAAGGACAATCTGTCCCCTAAACCACAGGCTCATTTTTCTGGTTATTTCGCTAAATACTTTTAAAAATTGTTCTCTTCTATTTTCAGGAACAAAGGCAGATACCGTTTTCTTCATACTGTTTTTGAGTGACAAGATATATGCGCTTATAACTAAAATAGCAACAAATGATCCTATACCAGAAAATATACCAAAAGCTTTATTAGATATATCACCAACGCCCCAACTTCGTATCTCTTCAGGAATATTTCTTATGGCTTCTCTAATCTGATCCTGAATTTCTACGGGCCACGAAGAAATCATTCTGTTCATATCATTAACATAGTTATCTCTATTTGAAATTAAGTGTCTGATTTGTTCATTTAGAATCGGAGTAATCATGCTGATAAAAACATATAAACCAGCAACGAGTAAGGTATAAATAGATAAAACACCAATCCATCTTGGCATTTTAAACTTCCTTTGAAGTTTATCTACTACCGGCTCAAGCGCGGCCGACAAGATAAAGCTGATACCGAGAATTACAAGAACATCCCGAATTAGGAATAAGAAGTATACAAAAAGCAAGATACCGATTATTTTTAAGACCAGAAAAAGCGAAATATCAAGCTTTATAGAGTTTTTCCCCATTTATTTTATACCTCTTCTTTTTTTACCGAACTTCTTAATCCTTCTCCATCTCCTTTTTCATCTATATAGTCCACTATGACATCTTTAGGACTTGCCATAATCTCAGTCATAAATCTATCAAACATGAGCTTTCTGTTTTCAAACTCATCAATACTCATAAGCGAATAGTTAAGTTCTCTTTTTGCCTCTTTTTCAAGCTGGGAAATAAAAGTTTTCAAACGCCGCCTGTTAACTTTTCCCACTATAAAAAAGTCAATGGGAGAAGAGTTGTCTTTCACAAAATACCCCATCATTGCCGCATAAGAGACATCACCAAGCCCCTTAACTCTCTTTGTAAGATCAGCTTCTTTTGTTTTTACCGCTTCTTTTTTAGACTTGGCAAATATTTTTTTCAGTTCCGGATAAAGATCAGATTTTTTATTTGCTTTATAATAAAGTTTGCCTTTTTTGCCCTGGCTAACCACAATATCCAGAGATTTAAGGTTTGCAAGTTCCCGCCTCACAGAGTTAATTTGTTCATTAATAGTTCTTGTAATCTCTCTAACATAGTAAGACTTGTCGGAATTGTTTAGAAAAAGAGACAAGAGTTTTGCCCGGGTTTTTGACCCAAAAAGTTTTTCGTACACTTTTATTACTCCTTATTTAGTAAAAGCATTCTAGCACGAACTTGAATATATGTAAAGTCTTTTGTACTTATCTTGTTCAAATAATTTGCACGGGCTTAATCAAAATTTTGAATAATGGAATTTCGTATTTTGTATGAGAATACAGAATGTAGAATAAAGCGGTTTTTTAAAATAATCTTTTTCAAATTCAGTATTCTCTACTCTTATTCCAAATCCTACATACTAAATTCAAAATTCATCTTTTTCGACTGCTTCTTTAAAAAGTTCTCCGCGCTGTTTGTAATTCTTAAAAAGATCAAATGAAGCGCACCCCGGAGAGAGAACCACCATATCACCCCTTTTTGCAGTACTGCTTGCCCTTTTTACTAAATCTTCCATATCTGTAAAACCTTCTTGAATGTCAGCTTTTAGATTTATCGCAAGAATCTTACTCTTAATTTCACCTGCTGTCTCTCCTATTAAAAATACTGTCTTTACTTTTTCGGCTATAGCTTTGCCCATCTCTGTGTAGTCAGAGCCCTTCCTGCTTCCTCCGGCAATCAAGATAATCGGCTCAGAAAATGCGTTTACTGCAGCAACTGTTGTCTCCGGGGTGGTAGCAAAAGAATCATTATAATACTTTACACCGTCTATCTCAGCTACAAACTCTAGCCTATGCTCCAACCCCTGGAATGCTTTCACTGTCTTTTTAATATTTTCTAAATCCGCTCCCGCCAAGTATGAAGACATGACTGCGGGACAGATATTTTCCAGATTGTGTCTTCCGCGAAGATGTAAGTCGGCGAATGAAGCAATTTTTTCTTCGGTTTCTCCTGCCTTTAAAATAATGTCATCATTTTTATCTACATAGCAGCCTTTTTCTACCTTCTTTTTAGCAGATATTTCAAAAACCTCTGCACCTGTTTCTTCTTCAAATTGCTTGGATGTTTCATAATCAATGTTAATTACAGCAAAATCACCATCTTTTTGATATCTGGCAATTGACCTTTTTGCCTCTACATACTCTTCTCTGTCTTTATGGTAGTCCAGGTGTTCCTGAGTAATATTTAAAACAACTGAGATATTCGGACTCTTTTTAAGATCCATTAGCTGAAAACTTGAAAGCTCCAAAACTACAATCGAATCTTCTTTTAGATTATCTAGAAATGATATCGCCGGAACACCTATGTTTCCACCAAGGTGCACGTCTTTACCGCTCGCTTTCAAGATTTCGTAAATCAAGGAGGAAGTAGTACCCTTGCCTTTTGTTCCGGTCACTCCTATCGTCTTCGCCGGATATAGATCCATAAAAAACTCTATCTGGCTGGTGATCTCTGCTCCTTTTTTCTTTGCTAAAACCAGCTCCGGAGTAAGCGGAGATATCCCGGGCGTCCGAAAGACTACATCATAATCCGTGATAGAATCTAAATAATCTTTACCCAGAATAACCTTAGAATTAATGTTTTTAACCTCAGGATGTGCTTTATAAAAATCCGCTTCATTCATGATATCTGCAATATCAGCACTAATTCCGTTCTGTTTCAGATATTCAAAAGTGGCCTTGCCCTCAACTTCAAAGCCAGCAATTAATATTTTTTTGTTTTTATATTTATTTAACATTCTAGTTAACCCCTAAAATAAATGCTACAACAAGCGTGAGAGAACTCAGTCCCATAAATATAACTGTCATATATCCAAACACTTTCACCCACCCAGAGTTAGTATGCGCCCCCATAATCCTTCTATCTCCACCTATTTTAAATATAAATATTAGAAGAATAGAGGCGATAAGTCCGTTTATAACAGCCGCATAATAAAGAGCAGTGATAGGATTTATGCCAATAAGATTCATAAGCAATCCTACAAAAGTTGATACAATGATAATACCATAAAAACCATGGGCTTTTTTAAACTTTAAGCCGAGTCCTTCTCGCCACTTTAATGATTCAGAAATAGCATAAGCAGAAGCGCCGGCCAAGACCGGTATAGCAAGCATTCCTGTCCCGATAATGCCAAGCGTGAAAATGTGAGCGGCAAACTCTCCGGCAAAAGGTTTAAGCGCAGAAGCGGCCTGCTCGGCAGTTTCAATGTTTGTAATACCATTTTTAAACAGAACGAAGGCAGTTGTAACAACTATAAAAAGGAAGGCAAGGTTTGCTATAGACATCCCCGAGATAACATCTTTTTTCATTTCATGTATCTCCTCGTTAATAAGCGCTGCATGATGATCGCTTAAAGTTCCTTTGTCTTTTTTTTCTTCTACTTCTTGCGAACTTTGCCAGAAAAAAAGATAAGGGGAAATAGTAGTACCGAGGACAGCCACAAGCGCAAAGAGATAATCAAAGTTAAACTGAATTTGAGGAATAACAAGAGAATGCAAGACTTCTGACCAGTCCGGATGAATTATTATGACCGTTATCAGATAAGCAAGAAGGGAGAGCACCAGCCAGCGCAAAATTTTCGCATATTTATGATAGCTGACAAATACTTCCAGGGTTATAATAACGACCGTGAAAAGAATCGCTGCAACATAAAGGTTAAGCCCGGTAATCATTCTGAGCGAAGCTGCCATTGCTCCTATGTTTGCACCAATATTGATTGTATTGGCTATAACGAGCAAGATAATAAGAATAAAAACCGTAGGTTTGCTAAATTTCTTTTTTAATGAGCCGGCCAAACCCTTGCCTGTAACAATACCTATGCGGGCGCAAGTTTCCTGAACGGCTGTCATCATAGGGAGAAGATAGAATGCCAGCCAGGAAAGCCCGAGACCAAACTTAGCGCCGACGAATGAATATGTTCCTATTCCCGAAGGATCATCATCCGCCGCGCCGGTTATCACGCCTGGTCCGATCTTTTTGAAAAATGCTCTTTTATGCTTCCGCCGCTCTTCTATCGGCTTGCTTAAAAACTCCTTTAAACTTCTTTCGGTAACAAAAACCTTGCCATTCTTTACCACCGACTCTACATGACGGGCCAGTATCAAATGCTTGGCATATCTAAAAGAGATATTATGCTTTTTCTTTAGCTGTTTTAAACTGTATAGCTTCATATTCCGCTCCAATTTACTAATCTTAAATGAACCTGTAAATCCCACTGATTTTTACGGAGTATCTTTTATAAATTTATTTGCATAATCGGTAGATTTGTCCAGAATTCGTAATAAGTAACTTATGTTTTTGAATAGTTAACCATGTTCCCTGCCGGCACTACTTCTATCCATGTCTGGCCCGGATTTAACTTTATTGCATTGCCTAAAGTGTCTTTAAATATTGTCTTTGCTTTCCTGCCAGTTTTTTGCCAGGTTCCTTCCACTTGTTCTCCATCAATATAGAAAAGAGCCCTTCCACCGCCTACTGTCCCTATCTTGGTTGTATGTTCTCCTTTATAGTTTATGGTGTAAGAAAAGTTAGCAAATTCTACTATTACATTCTTAGGAGATATCTGCTGGCCGGTATTTTTGTCTTCAAATGGTATGCCGACCTGAGATCTGAGCCATGTGTTTGTATCCCTATCATAAGTATAAGCGGGATCAAACGCGCCTCCGGAGAAACTCACTGTAAACTGTGCTGACTGAGGCCTTTTTTCCAGCTCTTTGTCCTCTTTGAAAGTATAACCGGCAAAACTGCTGGAAGAAGAATACCTTGCCCTTTCACCGGCGCTACGTAACTTATCTGTGGTAGTATAAACATTATGCGGAGCATATCTGGAGTTATCACGCCAAAAATACTGGCTATTCCAAAACTGATTAATATCCTGAATATTTAAGGGGCCAATGAGATCCAGTGCCGATGTATTGCCGCCAACATGAGCGAAAAGAGCGTCATACTCTAACACCCAGTCAAGGAAATAAATGCGCGCCGAACGAACGGGACCAATTTCACTTGCCTCATTCTCCTGAAAAATAGCCAGAAATCTGGTAATGCCGCCTTCAGCCAATGTCTCATATACAATACTTGCTTTGTCCAGCCCTGACTGAGGCCTTGCATCGGGATGGTTTTCTATAACAACAGCCAAGATTTTCTTATCTAAAACTGAAGGTTCAACCTTGATGCCCATAAGCTTGGATGGCACTCTCGTATCAACGGGCTGTTTAGAGCTTTTAATGATAGTTGCTGCCACTTCTTTTATCGGCTTTGTGGCTTCAGTATATATAAGCACCCCGCCAACAATTAAAACCGTGAAAAAGACAAGTAAAAAATACTTGTTTTTAAATACCTTTTTTAGCTTATTAAAAAAAGATTTTATTTTTTTCATCATTACCATTTTACAATATAAAAAGACTTCCGGAAAGAAGTCTTTTTGCTTATAAGTTTTATTCCTTCTTTGAAGCTTGCTCGCTCTCCGATTTTTGTTTTTCGGTTGGCTTTTCGCCCTCTTTTTCTTCTCCCTCTTCTATTCCTTCCTCTACCTCTTCTTCACCACCCATTTCAGCTTCAGGCATTTCACCTTCTTCCACCGGCTCTTCAAGCTCAGCTAACTCCTCTTCGCTTCTTGGCGGCTCAACAAAAGCCAGAGTTTCCTCCAGATCATCTTTTATCTCTACGCCTTCCGGCACTTTTATATCTTTAATATGAATAACAGAGTCAAAGTCCTCTAAAACCGATATATCAACTTCTATTTCGTGGGGGAGATCAGCAGGCAAACACTCTACTTCTATTTCACTCTTGTTGGTAATAAGGCTTCCAGAGAGATCCATCACTGCTACAGAATCTCCAATAAAGTTCAATGGCACATTTGCAGTAATTTTCTCACTCATCCTGACTTGATAAAAATCAGCGTGGATTATATTGTCATTAACGGGATCCTTGGAGATTTCTTTGATAAGTACGTTTTTTGCTTTCTCATCATTAATCTCCAAAAGAACCAGAGTGCTTCCTCCGGACTGCCTATACACTCTATCAAATTCTTTTTTATCTACTGAAATAGACACATTATCTTCATCTTTGCCATACAAAACAGCAGGAACAAGACCTTCACGCCTAAGTCTTGACACTTTTTTACCAAAAACATCTCTCTTCTTTGCTTGTAGTTTTATTTTTTCCATAAAAATTATCTGCCCTTAAGAACAAGGTTCATTGTAGCAGATAGGATACTTAGGGTCAATAATAATTCTGTATAAATTACCCTCTATTGACGAAATATATAAAAAAATTATTTCCCCAATAATTTCTTAATATCACCATCAAACTTCTTTAAAGAAGAGTGAAAGTCTATTACTTCATTTGTTGATATTGGCTCTTTAGGCAGGCTCTTAAGGTCACATATTTTAAGGTCGCTAATTAATTCTTTAGGATTTTCTCTTGCATAGAAGTTAACTGAAACTGGCAGCTTGCACTTTGAACACGTCATTTGAATAAGAAAAAGTCCATCAAACTGTCCCATAAACTGTATCTCATCTATCTCATAGACTTCACCGCAGGAAGGACACTTTAGAGCTGTGTAGATATTTTTTATTAGTTCAAAAAATTGGCTTCCATCCATTTTCATCACCCCTTATATTTTTTATTCTATCATATTTATAACTTTTAAGACAACTACTTGTCAATTATAACTTTTGACTTTCTTATCTTTGGCGTAATGAACCACCCTAAATACTTACCAAACATCAGCCTAGTCTGAGCGTCTATAGAGGGAAAGGAGCTCAAAATAATCGCAACTACAGGCGTAAATATCCATTGAAAAAACATTCCGACGTAACGAAAGCTAGAATACCTTTCGGGCTTTTGGGGAAGCAAACGTAAATATGTCCAGACACTGAAGAAAACCCCAATCCATGCAAAGAGAGCTATCCTTCCACTATATCTTGTTACATTGTGAGCTATTACCGAATCCATAAACTGCTGGTTGAAAAGAATGGGTATCCAAGCTGTAGCAAGAAGTAGAGATGATGATGCCCAGGAAAGATGAGAAATATACTGGCGAAAAGTTTGTATCGTTTTTTCTCTCAAGGGTATTTCTGGATGTTTTAGAAAATTTTTCACCACAAATGCAAAGTCGCTCGCACCCCAAGCCCAACGCCTTCTTTGTAAATATTGACTTTTAAATGTCTGGTAAATATTTTTATCCAAAACACAGTCCTGATATACGGGCACAAGCAGAGGTACCATTTCAATATCTCCATTAAAGGCAAAGTAGGTCCTGAAGTATTGATGACCATCCTCAACAATCGTTTGAGTAGACCAAAAGTCTGTGATAAGAAGAGTTTTTAAGCTTTGAGTATGGGCAGCAAAGGTCCTCATACGGTATGGGCGCATAGACTCTACCAAAAGCCAGAAAGAAGAGGCTATGGCAGCTACTCTGTTTGGTCCAGGAGCGTCCCAGATATTGTTAAAAAGAAGTGCTATCGGCTGATAAGTTTCTCTTGCTCTGTCGGGACTAGTAATATATTTGTAGGTAAGTTTAGAAAAATATTCTTTATGAACTATGTGATCCGAATCAAGGGTTGTCACTAAGACATTTTCAGGATTAAGCCCTTCTTTTTCAACGAATTTCAGTACTTTCCTACCAGCAGAAACTAAGTTGGCTCCCTTGCCTGCAATTTCACCAATAACATCCTTATGAAGATATAGGAATAAATTACTAAAAACCCCATCATATTTTTCCTCTATTTTTTTTGAGATTTTCTTGTAGTTCTTTTCGTCTCTTTCTTCTCCGGTTAAAACAACTATAAGCTTATCTGAAGGATAGTTTGATTTCCTTAGATGATCAAAAGTTTCGTCTACTATTTGAAAACCTTCATCCCAAAAGGGTATAATCACCAGGTGGACTATATCATCAATGTTTTTCACTAGTTCCTGTCTACCATCCAGATTTCTTATTTCATCTATTTCATTTTTTAGATCTCTCATTTTTATTCTTTTTAGAGCACCACCATTTGCATCTTTATATTCTTTTTCAATTTTTTTCAAATAACTTTTCAAATCTTTTGATGCAAGCGTAGCTTTTTCATACCAATCTGTTCTCATATTATATTGCATATGATATAGGCCATTTAAAAGATGGCGGGCAATATTTAACGCCTTTAAAAACCAATAGAGGTTGAAAATGAGAATAAAATAGGCGACCAGCAGTGGAAAGGGATAAGCAAGAATGAATGGGAAAATAATTACAACCCACACAGAAAAACCCGGAATAATTTCCAGAATCCTCTGAAACCATCGGGAATCAATCCAGTTTTTCATCTTTAAGAGCCTCTTGCGTTAAGAGCTATGATCTCGAGGAATGCTATTATACTCAAGAAGACATTAATACCTAAAAATATATAAGTCAGAAACTTGTCCTTACGATAGAAATATTCTGCTGCCAGAATATTTATAATAATTATCAGTATCAAAAGAGCCGGCAGAAGAAAGGTGCCGGTCCACGACCCTGTCTTAACAATTCCAAAAAGATAGTTATATTTTAAGGGAACAGATACCTGGTCTGTCTTTAAGTGGGTTAGGACGAAAGCTAAGTTGGTAGCAACTAAAACACCCACACCAATCAAGATATATTTGAACGGTTTTTCTTGCAAAAATGACCTTTCACGAACATCTTTAGCCGTTTTTGTAAGTTTGGCTTTGTCTATCTTCTTAACATATTTCTTATACATATTTTATTTTAAACCGTTATTCCCGGCTTTGGTCGGGAATCTATTCTTTACAAATTTTAACATCTTTTGCATTAACAGTTAATATTTACACCGGTCGGTCGTGGCTTCAGCGAAGACTGGAGCCGCCTCCGAGAGTTGAACTCGGGACCTCTGCTTTACGAAAGCATTGCTCTACCAACTGAGCTAAGGCGGCCCAAAATAAATTGGCTTGCCAGTCGCAGCTTCAGCGAAGACTGGAGCGGGTAGCGGGAATCGAACCCGCCACTCAACCTTGGGAAGGTTACATTATACCACTTAACTATACCCGCAAAAAATCCTTTTAACTTGCATATTCTAGCACAAATTCACCCCACACTCAACTACTTTTAAGATAATCTGATTGATGGTAAAATGTTAATCTGTTAATCATAAGATCAATTACAAGGGTCCGACCCTTGCATAGTTTTGTCTACTAGTTTTATTCTATAAAGGGCTTTAGAATTGTAATATTACCCTGTTATTCTATTATTTTAGTTAATCAATCTATTATGACTCAGAAAGATGCTTTAAAAATTTTGAAAACCGGCGCTAATGTTTTCCTGACTGGAGAACCTGGCTCCGGGAAAACACATCTGGTAAATACTTATGTGGAATATTTGCGCTCCCACGCAATTGAACCGGCCATCACCGCTTCCACCGGTATCGCCGCCACACATATCGGCGGCATGACTATTCATTCATGGAGCGGCATCGGCATTGCCAGAGAGCTCTCGCCCCACGACCTAGCCCGCATTGCAGAGAAATCATATCTTACCAGGCGAATTAAAAAAACCAGCGTCTTGATCATTGATGAAATCTCAATGCTTGACGCCCAGACACTCTCACTGGTTGAGACAGTAATTAAAAAAGTTAGGAAGAATGAACTGCCCTTTGGCGGTCTGCAGGTTGTACTAGTTGGCGACTTTTTCCAGTTGCCGCCAGTGACGAAAGAAAGTAAAGCGGTCAACTTCGCCTTTCAGTCAGAATCCTGGATAAATCTCAATCCGGCTGTTTGCTATATAACCGAGCAGCATCGGCAGAACGATCGGAAGTTTTTGTCAGTTTTAAATAGCATACGAAGTGACAATTTCCAGGAAGTTCATTTTACTCACATTGAGTCCCGGCTCACATCGAAAGATCAAATTCCAGACGATATCACTAAGCTTTTCTCCCATAATATCAATGTTGATAAAGTTAATGATAATGAGCTAGCTAAACTTCCCGCTAAAGATCACAAGTTTGAAATGTCTGATGAGGGACCAAAGAAGCTCACTGAAACCCTAAAGAAAGGATGCCTCTCACCGGAAAATCTAAAGTTGAAGATTGGAGCGGCAGTTATGTTTACAAAAAACAGTCCGCGGGAAGGGTTTGTAAATGGTACGCTTGGCAAAGTCATAGACTTTGATATGGATAGCGGTTATCCGATAGTCCAGACCCGGAACGGTAAAAATATTGAGGCCGAGCCTATGGACTGGACAGTTGAGGAAAACGGCTTTGTCCGGGCAAAAATTACTCAGATTCCCCTCCGCCTGGCATGGGCTATCACTATTCACAAAAGCCAGGGAATGAGCCTCGACGCCGCCGTTATGGATTTAAGCAGTGTTTTTGAGTACGGGCAAGGTTATGTCGCTTTATCGCGGGTGCGAAATCTTTCCGGTCTTCATCTGCTCGGCATCAATAACCATGCCCTTCTTGTCCATCCTGACATTTTGAATAAAGACAAAGAATTTCGAAGACAATCCGGGAAATCAGAATCAGAATTTGAAAAAATCAAGAATGAAAAACTGGAGAAAAGATTTGACCAATTTATTTTCACCTGCAACGGAACACTGGAAAAAGTGGAACCCAAGAAGGCTAAGTTTAAGGAAAAGAAGGAAAGCACTCAAGATGAGACATTGAAACTGTTTAAAGATGGGAAGTCAATTGCCGAGATTGCCAAAACCCGTGGATTGACCGAAGGTACTGTCTTGGGGCATTTGGAACAACTTGTAAACAAAGACAGGCTTGATATCAAAGACCTCATACCTCTCATCTCCTGCGACCTGAAAACCGAGCTCGCTATAATTCACAATACCTTTCGTTCTCTCGATACCGACAAACTGTCCGAAGTCTACCACAGGCTTAACGGCGCTTACTCCTATAACGACCTCCGCCTGGCACGGATGCTGATGGAATAATCCCTCAATGTTTTAGGTACGGACCTTTTGCACTCCCCATAGTACTTCATTAGGCGTTAGTCCTTCTAATGCAATGTGCTCTAAATCATTATAATACATATTCCATAATTTTAATTTAAGTTTTAAATCTT
>CAZTWZ010000007.1:0-13478 GCA_964617835.1 uncultured Candidatus Saccharibacteria bacterium
AAAACTTTCAAAATACCTCAATTCTTATCTATTTTAAATGGATCTTTTCCATCTTCGTAATCCTCAAGGATTTGTGCAATTCTCCGATCTGGAACTGCCGCATCATGAGCATATACTGCTATAATTCTGTGTACCATTCGTAGAATGGCATTATTTAATATAAAAACTTTTTTTGGAAGACTTTTAGGTTTTAAGGACTCTACTTTCATAACCATATATTCAAATCTATTCTCGGGGTCAATAGTCCTCATATCTTTAACTAATTCTATTATGCCGTTTGGCTGTACAAGATTGTCCTTTAATTTTATTAGATCATGTTTATATTGTAAAAACTCATCTATTGAAGTCAATATTATAGTATCTTGTATTACTCTTTTAACTAGTTCTTCCTTTTCTTCTTTAACTCTAAGTCTTGGGTCGCTGGAATAAAATTTCATTTGACTTCTTGGAATTCGGCATAATAACTGGCCATTCAACCATGAATGCAAATTTCCATCCCTCTCTTCCTAGTTTATCTAGCATTGAGACTTTAAAATCCCGGTCAAGATTAATTCTTTTCCATTCCCAAGCACATCTTTCCAGTGCTTCCTTGAAAAGAGCTTTAACCTCTTTTTTATTATTCTTGGTCTCTAAAATTATCTTTTGAACTTCTTTGACCTCCCTGAAACTATCTTTATGGTTTTGTTTCACTGGAAGTGGATCAGGAAACTTGGGCCCCGTTTTTTGTATTTTATGGTTCTGCTCATCTGCTTTAATCTGAGCCTCTTTTTGTTTGGCTTGCCACTCCCCTAAAGTCATACCTTCTCTTTTAGCAAATATTGGCATACCAGCCTCTATTTCAGCTTTAGTTCTTTTAATCCTTTTACCAGAGAACTGTTTGGCTTCCTTTGAGAGTGGTTTCTCAGGTATTGGCTTAGCCAATTGTTTGGCCTGCCAATCTTCAAAGCTTATACCCTTGTATTTTTGTGCTAGAGGAAACCCAGCTTCTATTTCCTTAAGGGTTCGGCGTATGCGTTGTGCCATTTTTTTATGTGGTTTCAAATAAATTTATTTGGGCTGGATCGACCGTTTTATCTACATCAATTACATTCTGAGATGTGCACATCTCAAATTGTTCTTGTAGGTAGTCTAAAATATCATGATATCGTTTCAGGTCCACACCAGAAAAAGAGTGTGGTTCTGAATTGCTCATTCTTAATAGGTGTTCCCAGCTCTCTCCTTTTAGTTTTAATTTAATATCTTTGTTCATAGAAAGAAGAGGGGCTTATTGTAGCCCCTCATTATTTTTATTTTTTTTCAAATACTTCATTATTGATTAAGAACCTGACCCTGGCATTAATTTTCCTCTCATATTTCAAGGAAGTATTATACCCGGAGGTTCCCGGTTTTAATGTGTAAAAGCCACCATTGTAGCTTTGCCAAATTAACACCCAATTTCCGGCCCCATGGATTGTTTTCCAGTATTCAAGTTCAGCCAGTGCTTCAGAAGCACTTAAGTCCATATTAAGAGCTAATTGTTGAGCTAAATAGCTTCTTTGAAAAGGGGTGTCTTTCAGTGTAGAATCTTTCTTCATGTGTCTTACCATAACACTTTCAATATTATTTTGAAAGACCCCAGCTGCTGGATCTTGAAGATTCAAGACATACAGCCCGGCATTAGATTCTTGCCATGCTATAGCTGCTAGGGTATAGCCCATATTAAAAGGCTTTCCTAAATCATAAGCATGCTGTAAGACCTCGTGCTGCTCGGCATTAAATGCGCTATATTCCTCTTCTAGAGAAATAGTGGGCTGAGCCACTATGAAAGAAACAAAGAGAGCTAGCGCAGCAAGTATGTTTTTTATCATACAATCTCCTCTTTATAATAAATTATTCTTATTTCAGAACACTGTTCATAGCTTTCTTGGCTAAGACATCTGCTTCTGTATTTAGTTCTCTGGGAATGTGTACAATGCTAACATTTCCTAATTTTCTAGATAATAGCTTTACCCGTCTGGCTAAATCTTTCAACCCATAATTCTTTATTTTGTAGGCCCCTGTTAGCTGTTTTACCATTAACTCGCTGTCTGATTTTATAATAATTTTTTGAGGCAGCTCAGGATATGTTTTAGATATAAATTTCAATGCGGAAACAACAGCAAGATATTCCTCCTGATTATTGGTCTTACCCTCTTCAGAATTTTCAAATTTTTCGTGCAGTTTAGTTTCGCCTTCATAGATAACCCAGCCATGCCCTGATTTTTTGGCTCCTAAATTAGAAGCCCCATCCGTATATATTGTTAGTTCCATATATCCTCATTGTATGTGTTAAAATCGATTATTATTAAAATAATAGGGCAGAAAATTCTGCCCTATTGAATATTTTCCCGGGAGGTAAGTATAACTTCAAACAAGTTCCGGGAGATGTAGCGGAGACGGGATTCGAACCCGTGAATGACGCAGGTTATGAGCCTACCGAGTTACCACTACTCTACTCCGCAATTGGCACGCGTGAGAGGATTCGAACCTCTGAGCTACCACTGCATTCACAGTTTATGACAAAGTGCCAAGTATTGTTTTTGGTTTCCTCTGTCTGGCGCTCTACCGCTGAGCTACACGCATATATGACTAGTGGATTACTGGTCCATTTAGGTCTTCTAGCCATAAGACCGTATCTAAATTCACACTAACCCAGTACTAACTAGTAAGTGTAATATAATAAGTATTTTTTTTGTTGTCAAGTAAAATTTTAATTTTATAGATATTCTCAGTAAAATTCTTATGACGGAAAAGGCAGCGGACCGTTAAGCGCCTGCTACCGACCCTTGGCTGGTTCTACCAAAACCTCTCTCGGTCACAGCTGCCATGTTTATATAGTTACCATTTCCTACAATGGATAATATAAATAATATAAATAATATAAAATATTTAGGGTACAGATTGTTTTGCTTAGCAGGCCTTTAAAATCGCATTTTCTCAACACCGTCTTGGTAGACAAGGACAATGTCACGATCTCTAGTATTTTGCATTAACTTATCCCATTTCTCATATACTGACTCGTCCGATCCCTTTTCCTCATCAGGAGCATTGGGTAAGCCTGCTCCACATGTACATGGGGTGTTTCCACAGGTACACTGTGAAGCCTGCACTAACTGTTGTTGCCAATTCTGTAGAACTTGTGCTGGTGTATTGGCACCATAAACACGTACCTTATACTCATCTTTGCTGACTATGATTTTTCCATCTCTCTCTGTGGGATTGAATATAAAAACCACTTGTCCTACAAAAATGTTAATGTTATCAAATTTGGTCTGGGAGTTATGTAGTTTTTCAAGATTAACAAACCACAATTCCTCCACATTATCATAATAAACGTAATTTTTCTTGGGATATTTGAAAGTACCCTTTTCCGTTTTGCTGTTACTGGCTGTCTTCTTAATATAGTTAACTACTGTTTCAATAAATTGGTAGTAGTCCTCAAAAACAGACTTTAATCTTTTTTGATCCTGTTCTGGAATATTCATATCCCGCAAAACAGTATTTACGTTTTTTTTAAATTGAGGTTGAGAGGAGCTAAATTCATTCTTTTCAAAATACAAAGCTACCAAAGCCCTGACCTCGTGTTCCGAATTAGCGAATGGGAGTGGAGGTATTTGTGAATCTTCTAATTCCATTGCTACTTTGCATGATACTAACATAATTTTTCCTATTCAGATATGATGACACACCAACCTCTGTCCCTGGCCTCTTCCTGTAATTTTAATATTTCAGTAGAATAGGTTTCGAAGTCAGATTGAAATTCTTTATAAAGCATCATTTCTACCTTCTTACTAGGATCATCCCAATTTAGCATCAGGTCAGAAAGTTCTTCAGGGTCCAGTATTTTAAGTTTAGTGCCGGTCCCATATACTTCAAGTCCTCTCCACGCATATTTCAGGAAAGCCCCTGTAAGTGGGACAGTGTGCTTAGCTTTATAAAGTCTTAATATATTTGTCTCTTGATCTTGCATTAAAAGAAACGTTTCGAGATATCCTTTTGTAAAGGATTCGCCCACATATCGTCGTGGTATGTGGACGAATCTAAACCCTTGTACAAAATCTTCTTTTTCTATATCAGGTTGTTTCTGTTCCAAAAAGGTTCTTTGCCTCCAGAGACAGCCCTGAATCCTCGAAAAGTTTTGTTAGTATTGTTTCAGAAGTCTTGGTCTTAAAATCGTTCATATTGATTTTACGAGAAATGGTCCCATAATCCAGACCCAGAATCCTAGCAACAAAGTTAATGTCTTTCAATTTATTACGATCCACAGTATCACCTACAAATAGATTTTGTATGTCATTGGCATTTACCTTTACTGTGTGTGGATGCATAACTTGTTTTTTTTCAATATTCTGATTTTTGCTGGCCACATATCTGTGTTGAAACACATGCCCTTGGGGTGTAGACACTATGTTATAATGTCCGCGTCTCAGGCAAAATCTAATCCTAGTCCAATAAGCTAGTGTTTTTACAAAACCATATTTTAATTCAATATGTTTTGCAACAGTCTGAGAATCCAAACCCTGCTTTAGAAGTTCTTTTCCAGAAGCAACTGCTTGATCTCTTATGTAGCTGAATTTCAGCTTTTCATGAGTCACTGCATGATACAGTGCCTGTGTTGGAGTCACTTCGGGAATTTCTTTTGCGAGATTCTCTATTAACTCTTTTCTGTCCACCCATGTACGTAGGGCAAGCAATTTAAGGACAGAATTCTGGTCTTCGGTCCAATCGGCTTTTTGTAATTTCGTTTTCATCTTTTTTTTCTCATTGGTTTAATAAATACGTAAACTTTAGTCTTTTTTGAGATATGAGTTCATTCATATCCATTGGTCCAAATAAATGGAATTTATCTGAAACTTTATACCTATCATCAACTATCAAATCGTTTTGATTAAGATAGTAAATGAAATTTTTTTTATGTGATATAGGCACAGGAGGAAGTTTCATTGCCTGTAAGGAAGTATACTGGTTTTTCATAAAGTTAAGCTCAAAAGGTATTTCATATACTGGATTAATAAATACAAAATAGCTGTCTTCTATTGTATCATGTTGAAAAATAGTAATTTTTCCAGCATATATCTTTTTCCACTTGGGTTTTTTTAAAATATAGGCCCCTGTTTCAGGAAAAAAAGATGATTCACATTCAAAAGCTATTAGGTCCAGCACATAAAAATTAGGTCCATCTATTGGAGTACAAGCATCAATTAATGCTTTAAAGCAATCTTCTGCTCTCATGTTCTTATACCAAAATTAAAAGGGGAGGATATGAAACTTTTACAAATTTGAATACTCTGGAAGGAGTACAAACATATACCCTCTTTAAGGTTGGTTTTTCAAGAAATGAAAATTCGTGCGCAAGGTCATATGCCTTTACATCTAGAATTTCTTCCTTGGAGTCGATAAAACCAATTTCTGATTTTATACTTTTCTTTTCCACAGTCATGATTTAGCCTCTTTTTTAATTTTTTGATATTTCTTTCGTAGTTTTTCGATTTGTAAATTCATGGCTTGCTCTACCGCTACTATTTCATCTTCCGGATTTTCAAATTGACCAGATATTTCAACGTATTGGTCAGGCTTAAGTATAACCGAAGAGAGAGAGAAATAGATTTTACCAGCGCCCTGCGCGGTGGGTTCTTTTCCAATATATCCACGGTTTTTAAATAATCTGCTACAAATTTCGCTTTTTCGTCTGTTAATTCGAACCATTCTTGACCGCCGCTTTCGGTGGAAAATGGCTTTAAGTATTTTTTCAAATTGTTTTCCACTACATCATTGAGATATGTATGTGCAATAGCCACTACTATTGGATCAAAGGGCAGATGAGTTTTAAACTGTTTCAATCTATTTAATAAATTAAGAGTCTGTCCTATTTTATAATAGTTTGTTTCTCCAAACCTTATAAAATATGTAAGTGGTTTCATGTTATTCTGCCTTGCAGTCCTCCCTGTTTTTGTCTATCCTCCACCTAATAAAGCGAGGATGTCTTATTTTAATACCTTTACTGGCACGCTCCATTCCGCCAACTTCTGCAATTTTTCCAATTAGGGATTGAACCCCTGCAACTTTTATTTGCAAATGTTGTTCATCAGTAAAACTAGTGGCCGGGATATGAGTAACCTCTACTAGCTCTCCTGTATTATTATACTGACTGGCCATAAGATGTTTGAAAGTATTAAGTCCTGCCGGACCATATTTATCCGAATCTGATGAGGCATATCCAGTAATGATGACATCAAATGTTTCATTTTTTTTCATCTTTATCCAAGCAAAACGGGATCTTGTCCCAGGAAGATACAAGGAATCCAAGTTCTTAAGAACTAGTCCCTCTCCACCCTCTTTAACAATTCTTTCAAAAAACTCTGCTGCCAACTCTATAGGGTATTGTGAGAGAACCTCAACTTTTGCTTCAGGATTTATAGTCAGGATCTCATCTACTACTCTCTGTTTATAAGCATTTCTATGGGATAGGGGCCTGTCCATCAAGGATTCACCTTTATAATATAGGACATCAAATATACAATAATAGTGTTGCTTCATTGAGGCGGCACTAGTTCCCATGTACTCCCCGTCAGCTATTGTCCCATATAATTCTGGTATATCAAAATTGATGTGGGATAGCTTTCCTCCTACAGTTTGTGTGAAAGCATGGGTCACCTCACTAATTGCTCTTCCTGTATACACTGTCTTTCCTTTAAAGAAGTGAGACAAATACCTAGACCCATCTTTCTTCTCATCAAAAATCCATTGCCCAGAAGTATTATTTAATACATCTTGCACAACTTTTCCATATGGACCATCTTTAGGTTTATAAGCAGCCATTGGTTTAATTTGTCGTATTATTTCTGTCATAATTTTAATCCATATTTTTTTACCATTATCTCTAGGACTTCTCCATTTCCTTTGGAATCATTAACTGGGTTATGGTCGTGAGATGTACGGCGTAAGTGTTTATAGCGAGCTCTCATATCTTTTTTTAGCCCGTGCCAAACATCTCCAAGATTTCTTGAGCTCCAACCAAAAGGATCCTGATTTTTACCGAGAAAATGTATCATATACCAATGCATGAACATGTAGTCAAATCCATTATTGTCAGCTAGGAAAATTGGTCTTCCTTTTACATTGACTTTCTTTACCCACCCCTTAAACTCTTCAAGTGTATAGTATGGGCGGGGGAATGTAAGGTGCTCTTCTCTGGTTATACCAGAAATGGCCAGAGACTCTGGAATCCATTTATCAGAAATAGGTGCCGTTTTTCCATAGAATACTTCATTGAACTCAAAGTTCTTATCCACTTTTACTGCCCCAAAACATACCATAGAATAGTCCTTTTCGCCTGGAATTGGGCCATCGGCTTCTATATCTACTAAAAAATAGCTCATATTATCTGCCTACCAAGAATAATGAAAACCTGGTACCGCCCAGGAGTTTAAATATTTGCATAATTATTTTATGATTATTTTAAAATGGTCTCAGCAAAGAGACCATTTATAATTTGATCTTAGTTTTCGTCAGCTACTTTGGCTTTTCCACCAGTTTCTGTATCATTAAAAGTAAGATTTTCCAATTTGGCGATATCCTTTAGCCCTTCAATATCGTTGATGGCTCTAATGAGGTCTTCCCCGCCCACATATTGTTTGATAATATTTTCAGCTAAAGCCGCACGAGCCTGACGTTCATAGCTACCAATGTTACTTTGAGCAGTACGGACATCCAGCAACTTTTCAGAAATACTTTCACATTTAGCAGCCCCATCTGAATAAGATGAAATAGCATTCATTAAGTCTGGGAATGTTCCTAAATGATCTTTAATCTTTTTTCCAAAAATATGTCCATTAAGGCGTACAAGGGTCTTCGTCCTGAATCCAACAAAAGTAAGATCCCTATTCTTGTCAATAAGATCTGAAATAATCTTATTTGCTGTGTTAGTCCATTCCTTACCTTCATCATCTTCGAAAATTGCAACCACTTGATTTTCACAATCAAATTTAAATTTTAAAGATGGGTGAGGTATTTCTTCATCGTCGATAGGGCCGCTTGAGTGCAATAAGGGAATTACATCCATTTCACAAAGAACCTTCTGCTCTTTGCTATAATCTGGAATATCTTTGACAAATCCCTTAACCTTTTCTTTGAGAATAGATTCGGCCTTTTTAAGGGAATCCGCCCTAGCTTTTCCTGCAACAGTCAAAAGTTTACACAATTCCGTACATAGCTTACTCAACTTTCCTTCAGCCTTAGCAACAGTAACAGCCAAAAGATCCTCAGTGTAAACCCTCAAATCCACAGTTGAAATAGATTTAGGTATTAAACCCTGTTGTTCTATTATACTTTCTTTAGCTCTCATAAACATTTTTTCCCCTTTCTTGATTTAACTCCCCCCACTGCTTTGCATATTCTTTTAGCATGGAAGGAAAAGATTTTACTCCCTCTTCAGGCTGCGGACCCTCAATGTATTTGATTGGCTTGGCTGCTGCAAAAGCAACACCTAAATCAAAATGAGATCCTAAGCTTTCGGGATCGTAGAAGACATGTATTTCATCAGCAGCAAAAATAGCATAGGTATTAGACAAACAAATATTTAAACCAGTTTTATCCTCCTGATTTGTATCCCTGAATGGCAGATATACCGTATGTCCTAGTTCCTCAAGTTTCTGAGTATAATCTTCTACTTTCTTTTTTAGTTCTTCACTAGCATTTCTTACGCTACTTATAATATAAATTGTCATATTATTTCCTGTTAATTTTTATAATCACCATGAAAATTTTTCCATCATGGTTTTACATCTCCAAACAATTTTGCTATAAGTTCTACTTCTTCCGGTAATAATTTGCGGGGTTGTTTTGGTTCTATTATCCCACCCTCCGAATTTGTTTTATAGATCTCTACTTCTTTTTCCTCTGGGTCCCAGCACATTTCAACATTTCTTCCAAGATCCATTGTCATAAAGAAATATGGATATCCATATCTTCTCTCCCAGACAACATCCTTGACATCATTACGCGTAAAACCCAACTCAACTAATTCATGATATAACATATTTACTCCAATAATTTCATATAAACTAATTTCCAGGATACATTTGAGCCGTTGGACAGTTTATAGGTACTGTGCCACATTGAATAATCCACAACTTTTAATGTATCCCCATCAATTACAATATTCTTTCCTACATTCAGAGATACCTCACTCTCAATGTGATGTGATACTTGTACTGAATTGATTAAATTACCTACCGCCCATATAACTAAAACCAATATTAGAATCATAACTATATAAATAAATGATGAAAGGGCGGTTTTAAATAGTTTTGACATTTTATCTCCTTTTTACCCCATGCTAAATCTTCCGGCTATTTGTACCGTTTAATTCAAGCCTCTTACTGCTAAATATGACAATCATACAGACTTAATAGTGTATCATCTGGTACTTCCTTTAAAAGATTGGCAAACGTATCATTCCACTCACTTTCGGTTTGAATGTTATTTGATGGCCCAAACCAGCCCATATCTCCGTTTGACATCCATTTTCCATCTTTTACAACAGCAAAAGTTGCTAGAGCACTGTTGGCCGCATTCTGTAAAAAAGCTTTTTTATCCCCGCCACAGAGATCCTCTTTTATATCACTAAGCCATGGCAGTAAGCCCGCTTTTTTCAGATCCTTGATAACCTCATTTGAATTATAAATGTTTCTGGCTGTGTTAATGTCATCCTTATGTGCTTCATAAAGATCATTCCAGCCTGGATATTCTCTGCCATCAATAATTCTCATACATTCAACAAAATACTCAGCTTTCTCCTGTACATGTTCTGCTATCATAGCCTCAAAATCTATTTTTGACTTTTGGGCTTGGTCTACAACAGGTTTAAAATCTTGGGCTTCTTTAGATCCACACTTCAATTTGAAATATCCTGCCCATCGGCCCCCAAGTTCATACCAATCCCACTTAGAATCTGGGTTGTAGGTATCGTATTTGTGCCATAGGCCATCGTGTTTATCTATAGCCCAAGAATTTTTATTCCATTCATACCCGTGTTCTTCATAGAGTTCTACAAAAGTTTTATTCTGTCCTGTAGTATAGTTGTCTATAAACTTCTTTTTTTCTTTATCAGAAAGTACCCCGTCATCATAGACATCCACCTTCATATTCTCATCATATGGGGCTAGTTGTTCTTCTGGATTCTCGCCAACCACGAGAACTGTAAAATGTGACATTTTAATCCTTTGGTTAATATACGCTCTGCTTTATAATGAGAGCCTAATCAAAAACCACATAATTCCTCGTTGTCTTTGATCTTTTAGAGTATTTCTACTCCAGCCTAAGAATATATTCTATTCTCGACCATTTTGTTCTTTCCACTCTTCATAATCCTTAGTGTCTGGTATAAGACCCTTTTTTAATTCAATAAAATACTCTTTGTATACTAGTTCATAGCCTTCAAGTTTTAAACCAGTCGGATTTTCTTTACTTTTTTCAACTTTTTTATACATTATTGAAATAGTATAGCCCATTTTCCATAGTATCTCACCTATTAGGTACTTTAAACATAGGGGTGTATCATTCCACATACGAATAGCTAATAGCTTTAGAAGAAATTTTCTTTTTAAAAAGTTCATATACTGTTGTTCTTTCTATATTTTCGTTTTTTTTATAAATCCTCAAATATAATCGGTATTTTCTGCTTAAACTCTTCAAGCATTGGGATGGTAATTTCTCGCATTTGTGGGTGAGTGGCTTTATCAGTACGTAATTTAAAAAAATGACGCCACTCTCTAAGGTTGGCAGTCATAACTATCTCGGTCTTTAAACTATTCGGTAAAACAGAGCGCGCTTGTTGAGGAGTCCACCCCTCATGCTCTATAAGATTCTCATAATTAATTTCTGCCTGGTGCATTGATGTCCACCAATACACTAATGCTGCTGTATCTTCTAATTTTTCATCTGCTACTCCAGCTAAGGAGTCATTTAACTTTCCATCTTCTAATAACTGCTTTGTTTTCTCACTGAACCATTTTGGTATTATATATTTCATCGATCTACCAAAAGCTTTGGCAGTATAATTACAATAACGTGTGCTCTCTTGAGTATAACTTGCTAGTCTATGCCGTACTATCTCATGAGATACACCACGATCACAAATTATTCTTACTGAAATACTTTCATGCTCTATAACACTCTCATGCTTCAACGTGTGCACAATTTTTTTTATAAGTTTTTCAGCAGACCCCTCTTTGATATTTCCTTCTGACTTATAGGCTGTACGTGTAGCCTTTTCTAAGTTTTCTAAAATTTTCTTACCATCTATTTGTGTAAGTATTTCATAATAAGGTTTAATAAATTTCATCTCTAGTCCTGATTAAAAAGACGGGAGAATACTTTAAATTACAAATGTTCCAAGTTTATAATGATCTTTGAAGATTTGATAGCATGTTATAGTTGTACGTTAGCCATTAAAAATTGAGTTCAGTTTTTAGGCTTCGTAAGACAATCTAACACTGATATTTTTTATAGGCAATAAGCCTTCTTGTTTACTAGGAACACCTTCAATAATTCTCTATATTCTCCCTAAAATTGATACAGACCATGAGGCGTGCATCTAATTCTTTTTTACTACCGCTCGTATAAATTTATTTCAATTTCGGTTTTCCAGTTGGCAACATTGCGCTTTGCATCAACACTGCGTAATTCAGCTTCCAACTTTTTAATTGTCTCCCGAATTTTGATGGCGTCAAACATTGGTATAAGCGGCAAGTCATCCTTGGTGCGGCCCCGGAAACCATATCTATATGTGTCATGAATACTCGGAGCCCCCGGATCTTTGGCTATCCCCTTCAATGACTTGATCTCTTTTCGATCACGATCAATGAGTAGATTGGCCTGATTCAGGTTAATTTTCTTTCCTGAATCAAGAGTGATAAGGGTAGAAATATTTGCATTCATAATGGCACTTTTCAAAGTAATACGGTCTTCAACTTCATGTTGAAGCTCTAAATCAACTTCCTTATAAGGCCTCACATGAATGGGTTTTGTGTCGGAAGAATCTACGTAAGTCCAAGCAACTTGATCACGTTCAGTTAATAATTCGCTGATATGATCTGCTTTCTGAGCTGCTAAACGTAATGCTTCACCTAAAGTTAATTTTATCATTGTAATTTTAGTCCTTTTATTATATAATTTCTGATCTTTTAACAACCCAGAAATAATCTAAATTTCTTTGATTTTGTGCTGCTCGGCAGGAACTGAATCCGTTGCTTTATCTCCGAACTTTTTATCACTGCGGGGTCATATGCAAATGGTATCTCAAACCACACCGCCTTGTCTATTTGATTGATAAATTTCGTTACATTACATTTAAATTCATAATTATCTATAATTGATTGAGTAACATCATTAACCGGAATATATAAATCAGACTCATGGTTACTATATTTTATTTTTTTTTGCTCCTTTCGGTTTTTGTAGGTGTTTTGCTTTTTGCAATGAGTTTATCATGGTCTAATCCCATTCCCTCCGGAATAGACCTTAGTTCAAATTCACCATTAATTTCTTCATACAGAGAAATAAAAATTTCTTCTATTGAAATAGGCTTAAATTCATTCTTGGGGTATGGTATTTCCACATCTTCAGGTAAGTTATTCTTAACCATTTTCTGCTCCTTATTAGCAATTATCTCTGTATTCTATAATATCAGCATTGTTAATCCTATGCTTCGTTACAATCCAGTCATTGCCTTTATCATCGATTACATCTGCTTCAACCCACTTGCTACCGTTCCAGCGCTCAATTTTATTGGTTTCACGAAAGACATCAAATGCACCACCATTGACTTTCATAAATAGATATTTATTCTTAGCTTCAGCTAATGCTTTTTTAATCTTCATTGATTTTCCTGCCCCTTTTAACTATCTTCCAAACATAATTCTTGGCATCAGGTAAGGCACATTTAAAATAATCATAATAGCTTATATCATCAGGCACTATATCAAGTAGACATTCAGTTTCTTTTTCTCCAGGATAGAAAACACATCCCTTGCAGGGATCATCTTCATTATTGGATTCAATTAGCCTTAGCAGAATTTCCTTAGCCATTTTTAGCCTCCACCAATATCAATTTACCATTAATTTCTTTTTCCATTAAAACGGGCCGTTCAAGTGCCTGTCTAAATAACAATAAATCTTTGTTTAGTTTTTCTAGTGTTTCTCCATTTGGAGATAGTATACTATCACTCCAATATTCAGGGTTTCCATCAGGGGAATAGTATACTTCGTGAACCTGATAGACTGTTGTTTTATAGAGTGGGTCATATTCTTTTATCACCCTATAGTTCCAATGGGGTGTTGTATCTGTTTTATCCATTTTGTTCTTCATAGCCCCCTCCCTCGAGGTTTTTTATGATTTCGGAGACCACGGCCTCATGCATGTTATTAGCTTTATCGTCGACATAAGGTTCTTTTATTGA
>CAZTWZ010000008.1:0-12966 GCA_964617835.1 uncultured Candidatus Saccharibacteria bacterium
ATTGCTTGCATCTAGGGTTTTTGGTACAATTTAAACATTAGAGTTATATTAATATAGATTCTAAGCCAAGCTTAGAATGACAAATGGAGTAAAATGGGTGATTTAAAAAGAGATTATAAAGCCTCGTTGATTATCGGTATACTTGCGGCGGCGCTCTCGGTGCCGATTGTTTACAACTTTAACATTACAAACCCCGCTATCTATGCCTTGGTTGTCCTGATACTTCTTGCTGCGCCGCCAATAGGCATATTGCTTGCCAGAATTATCGGCAAAAAAATAACAGCGCTTTATCAGTTTATTAAGTTTGCAGAAACAGGCGGATTAAACACCTTTGTTGATCTTGGAATATTAAATATACTAATTCTCATAACCGGCTTCTCAGGCGGTATTTATTATTCTATTTTTAAAGGCACATCTTTTATTGCGGCCACCCTGAACTCGTACTTTTGGAATAAACACTGGGTTTTTGAATCAAAAGCAAAAGGAGAAAAACGGGAAAAGGAGTTTGCAAAGTTTATTGCAGTAAGCGGCAGCGGATTTTTGGTAAATGTGGGTGTAGCAAGCCTGATAGTATTTCTAAGCAAAGACTCTGCCAATATAGAACCAAGGGTTATAGCAAACATTGCGGCGGCGATAGCCTTCATTATGACAATGGCATGGAACTTCCTGGGATATAAACTGATAGTATTCGTAAAACCAGGAAAAAAATAAAAGCTTAACTATTGTTATTAGATATAGATTCTAAAGTCAAATTCAGAATGATAAAAAATAAAATGGATAAAAACTCATTTTTAAATAAGCTGAGAAACAAGGCTTCTTCTGCTTTTAAAAAAAACAACCCCAAAAAAGATACTGTCTCAGATAAAAATATCAGTAAAGAAGATTCCAGCCAATCCAAGACTGCTTGGCAAGTTTTAGTAAAAGGAAAAAATTTTCTTTCTAAGTTCTCTTATCTTTGGATAATTCTGCTATTCGCATTTCTTACCCGTCTTTATGGATTGGGGGGTCTGGGAGCTAACGGGCAGGAAATAAAAAATATAGATCGCATACTTGCCATGGGAAATCCCGGAGAGTTTTTGGGCAGCGGTGTCAGCACTAATCTTTACTATGCCCTTCAGAATATATGGGGAAGGATCTTCGGTTTCTCACTCACAAACATGCGCCTTTTGTCTGTTCTCTTAGGAATCTTGGGGCTTTATGTTTTTTATAAGTTTACGGAAGAATGGTTTAACAGAAAACTTGCCTATATCTCAACCTTTCTGTTGTCTATCTCCAGCTTTCATATTTTAATGTCAAGGAACATATCTCACGAAATACTTTATCCAGTCATTATTATATCAGCTTTATATGTTTTAACCCTCGCTTATAGATATAAAATGTGGCAGTATTTTGTGCTGGCTGGCGCTCTTTTAGGCTTAGGTTTTTATACTAGCGAGACTACTTTTATTTTAGCCTTATTATTTCTCATCTCGGGCATTTACTTCTACACAAAAAATAAAAAGTTTCTTACTTCTTTTGTGAAAGAAAAAGCATTAGCTATCTTTGCTGTCCTTATAGTATCTCTGCCTTTCTTATATTCAATATCCCTAAATCCCGAAAACCTTCTGTCACAGTTTACTTATAAACCGAATGTTATTTTTAATAATGCCAAAATAGTTATTTCTTCTCTCTTTTTCTCTGCGCCAGAAGAATACATGTATACGGTGGGGACGGACAAAGTCCTTGATCCATATGTTGCCATAACTTTTCTTTTCGGGCTGATCTATATTTCTATGAGAATAAAGCGCCGAAAATTTTACTTTCTGTTTGCGTGGCTTGTATTTTTTACGATAATAATCCTTCTAGACAGCACCTTTTCCCTGGGCAACTTCGTATATCTACTACCCGTTATATTTCTCTTGTCTGCCAGAATTCAAACATACGTTTTAGACAAATGGTTTGAAACATTTCCATTTAACAGATTTGCCCGCATAACAATGATCCTTGGTATCGGTTTTCTCTTTGCGCTTTCCTTGACCTACAACTACAAAAAGGTTTTTCTTGCCTGGGAAAAATATCCCGATAGAAAGCTTGCCTATAACGTGTCCCCGGCTTCTCTTAATCTGACAAATGAAAAAATCTATATATATAAATATGATATACCAAAGGATATTGTGGGTATTATATTGAAAGCAGATAAGAATGACTTGATTGAAGCCACTAAAATAGAAGATATACCAGACAGAGAGAAGGTTAATGTAGCCACTTCAGCGGAAGAAATTTCTTCTGTAAAATCCGCAAAAAAGGATGTAAACTGGAAAGAGTATAAGGGGAAAAATATAGTCTTGCTTAAAGGAGAATAAAATGGCGGAAGAAATTTATTTATCAGTTATAATCCCATGTAAAAATCAGGCAGAAAGAGTAAAAAAAACTCTTGCCGACATACTAGAACATTCTAAAAAATTTGATTTTGAAACAGAAATTATTTTTGTGGATGGAGACAGCACGGATAATAGTGCGGAAGTAGCTGAAAGTTTTAGAGATAAAACCAAACATTTACAGACTTTACATGAACAAGATTTAGAAATTGGCCCTCATTTTACCGGAAAGGGAGCTGCAGTGAAAGCTGGTATGGCAAGAGCAAGAGGCGAGATAAAAATGTTTATGGATGCCGACTCATCTACACCTTTTAAAGAAATAGATAAACTGCTGCCATATTTTAAGGAGGGTTATGATATAGTCATGGGCTCACGATACACAGACAAACCACTGCCTGCAACAAACAATGCTTTTAAGGTATTTTGGAAAGCATCAAAAGAGGTTTTTGAAGTTCTTGTTTATGGCTATTCTAAAAGCAACACAACAATAAAGAAACAAGGACGCTTGAGACAGCTTATTTCCCGGGGAGGCAATCTAGTTTTTGTAGTTCTTTTGGGACAGGGTTTTGCTGATACCAGATGCGGCTTTAAAGCATACACTAAAGAATCGGCTGAAACACTTTTTGATCTGCAGACCCTGCCGGGTTTTGGCTTTGATACTGAAATACTCGTTATTGCCAAAAAGTATAACTATAAAATTATAGAAGTACCTGTTAACTGGTATGATGATGCCGAGGAATCAACTGTTACTATGGGTGATGCTGTAAAATCATTTGGTGAGATATTTAAAATAAGATGGAATAGCTTAAGTGGCAAATACAGCAGAAAAGCAAAATAGAATAAAAAACATAGTCAAGCTCTTACTTGCCGTTCTAGTTTTACTTGTTCTGTGGGCATTTATAAATGATTCTACATATAACACTATCAAGAAACCATTTGTAAAAAACTCTGACAAATATATGGAGATGTATGCATATACGAAATCCAAACCATCTTTTACCAATAAATATTTCATTGTACAGGGAAATGACACCGCTAAAAGCTTTTTTAGAGATGAGGTAAATACTGTTTCTGAGAATGACCTGGACAATATAGAGTGCTCAGAAGGAGAAACGCTTTTAATCTACGAGAAACCAAGCGATAAAATCAGTGATTTTGTAAAGAAAAAAGAAGGGGAAGTATTAGCCTTAAATAAAAATACAGCCATAGAATTTTATGTGGCGAGGATTAGCGGTTCGGGCGAATCCTGCAATGTAGGAGGGTAGCTTGATAACTAAAAATTCAAAACTTACAATTCGTAAAAAAGCCTTAAAATCCGGGAGCTCGGATTTTAAGGCTTTTGTATCCCAAAACTGGCTGATTTCTATAATTCTTGCAATTGCCGCTTTCCTGAGATTTTATAAGTTAGATAGTTTACCGCCAGGACTTCATCCGGATGAAGCGGCAAATGGGCTGGATATTATAACGATGTTTGATGCGCATAAGTTTGCCGCTGTATATGATACAAACGGACCCAGAGAAGCGCTTTTTTTCTATTTGCAGGCGACTTCTGTCTGGATCGGCAATGCTGCCGGATGGGCGTTTTTAAACTTTACTCCATTATCTTTAAGGGTCGCTCCGGCAGTCTTGGGAGTGCTTACAGTATTTGGAATCTACCTTTTGGGTAAAGAGGTGTTTAATAGAAACGTCGGCTTTTTTGCTTCGGCTTTTTTGGCGGTTAGCGCCTGGCATATACAGTTTTCAAGAAACGGTTTCAGGGCCCTGATGACGCCCCTTCTTCTTGTTTTTCTTTTTTATTTTCTTTTTAGAGCATATAAAAACGGAAAGCTTCAGGACTATATAGCGACTGGTATCTGTTTGGGTCTGGGCTTTTATACTTATCTGTCTTTCAGGATGGTGCCTCTTATTTTTATAGCGCTTCTTATATATATAGCAATAACGAATAAGGCATACTTCAGGAAAAATATAAAAAATATCGGTATTTTATCAGCCGCGTTTTTCATAGTAATGATACCAATGTTTATACATTTTATAAATGTGCCGGCAGATATTTTGGGGCGTTCATCAGTGAGTATTTTTTCGGGAGGAGAAAATGGCGATAGCCCGATAAGGCTGCTTTTTGATAATACCGTGAAAACAGCCGGTATGTTTAACTTTTCCGGCGATAAAAACTTTCGCCATAATGTTGCCGGGCTTCCCATGCTGGACATGTTTGCCGGTCTTTTAATGTGGGTCGGGATTGTGATAAGTGCTCTTAGAATTAAAAAAATAGAATATTTTCTCCTTTTCGCCTGGTTTGCCGCCCTTTCTCTGCCTGAGCTTTTGACAGCAGAGGGCATACCTCACGCACTCAGGATAGTGGGTGTGATACCGGTAGTGTTCTTATGGGCAGCTATAGGGCTAAGCTGGACACTGAACAAGATTAATACTAAATATAATTTAAAAAATCCTTTGCTGGTTGGTACCGCACTCATCTTGCTTATATCCGGAACGGCCGGTTTTTATAAATATTTTATTCTGTTTCCCAGCTATAGTGAGGCAAGGGAAGCATACGCCGAGAATATGGTAGAGATTGCCAACGATATTAAAAAACAAGATGCCAATACCAAGATTATCTTGCTTACAGGGGAATATGGCACGAAAACCATTGATTTCATTACACACCCTCGTCATATAAATCTTAAAAGATATGAAATATATGCTATAAAAGATTTAAAACTGCCGCAAGGCCACTATAAGATGTATGTGGAAAGAGAATGGAAAGATGATGCAGTAAAGGAGCTTAAAAAAATCGGTTTTGATAAGGGGTTGACGGCTATTCCCTCAAAAGAAGATCAAAAAATACTATATTATGAATACACAAACTAAAGAAACAAAAAAAGAGTCCATGCTTAGTAAAATGTTCCGTATCCCAACCAGTAAGCTCTGGGTTTATCCCTTGTTCTTTGGTACGTTGCTTAGATTTTGGGGAATAGCATCATCAAGTATCTGGCACGATGAAGGTTACACGATGTGGCTTCTTCAGTACAACCCGCTTGAAATTATAGAGAGAACGGCCCGTGATGTTCATCCGCCGGGATATTACCTTCTGGCAAAACCATGGGTAATGCTTCTGGGAAACTCTGCTTTTAGTATAAGACTTCTGTCTGTGCTTTTCTCGATCGGTATTATCTACCTGGCATATAAAATAATTGAGAGGCTTTTCAGTGAACGCGCTGCTTTTTGGGCGGCAACGCTTGTGGCCTTTTCTCCTTTTATGGTTCGCTTTGCCCAGGAAGCGCGGATGTATGGAATAGTCGCATTTTTTACAACACTTGCTACATATTTTTTAGTCAAATTTATACAGGATAAAAATAATAAAACTCTCATACTTTATGCGCTAGCCATGATAGCGGCCATATATACCCAATATTATGCATTTTTTGTGTTAATAGTTCATTGGATTATTGTGGCATCTGTGACGCCCGAATTCTTTAAGCTGAAGTGGCCAGGGCCTATCAAGAAGAGGCTTGGAATATTTAATCCTTACTGGTGGTTTTCTGGCATTATAATAATAGCGGCCTACCTTCCATGGTTTCCTGTCGCTTATAGACAGGTTACAAGAGTTGGCGGAAGTTACTGGATAAAACCCGAATGGATAACTATAAGAACCATACCAAATAATATCTCTCAGTTTATCCTATATACCCACTTAGATGGTGACATATACGGAGAATTTTATGGAAAGCTTCTTTTTTGGCTTGCAGCTTTAATGTTTGTTGGCGCAAGCTGTATACTTCTTTATAAAAAAGATATCAGAAATAGGATTTCACTTCTTTTGCTTTATGGTTATTTGCCGATGGTTTTAGTTTTTATACTTTCAAAGATTAAAACACCTGTTTATCAAGATAGATACTTCCCGTTTTCTGCCGTAGGGATACTCGCTCTCTGGGGGATAGGAATAAGTATAATAAAAAACAAAAATGCCAGAATGACCGTTGGCGGTATTGTAGTAGTGCTCCTGATTTTCGGTAATTTAAATATGCATGTAAGTACAAACCATCAAATGAAGGCGCTGTCAGAAACAGTCAAAAAAGAGATGCGGCCAGGTGATATAGTTCTTTCCGGTGAGCTCTATACATTCCTTGATGGAACCTACTACTTCGGAGATGGAAATATTCGCCTTATTTCTGATCCCGTTGATGGGTATGGAGAAACTTCGCTTTTTTATGACCAGCAGAAAGACTATGTAGTTTCTGAAAGCCAGGCACTCGCTCTTGGCTTAGCGAACAGGATATTTATTATAGGGAAAACGGGAAATAAGAAGTACTTTTCAAGCTGTCTTCTTGGAAATAAAAAAAGCAGGGTTATCTTTGAAGAAAATAAAGAAAACGGCCTGAAAGCGGTGATATACAGGAAATAATCCCATTTCCTTCATTAAAAACACATTATTTTACCTTGAATAAAGAGGTGAAATATATTATTCTTGAGATAATACATAAAAGGAGTTAAAACTATGGCAATGTTTGGAAAAGCGAAAGAGCAATATGAGTTTGTAAAACAAGCTCGGGCAATTCAAAAGAAACTGAAGAAAGAGATAGTAGAGACAGAGTCTGGAAATGTCAAGGTTAGTATGAATGGCGAGATGAAGGTTCAATCAGTTGAGATTACTACTGAAAAAATAGATGATATAGGACAGCTAGAAAGGGATATAAAAAGCGCCATGGATAGCGCTACAGATAAAGCCCAAAAGGTTGCCCAAAGTATGATGAAAGACGTCATGGGCGGTATGGGCGGCGGAATGCCGTTTTAGTAATAGTGTCCATTCCAATTACCAATAAACAAATCTACGAATACACCTAAAAAACTGGAGAAACAACGGAAATTAATTAGTAGATTAGGGTTATTGGTACATTGGAGCGGTGCATTCGCATAAAAATTGTAGTGTTTGTATATCATGAAAGTAATACCAAACAATGTTCAAAGCTCCTCTCTGTCATTCCCGACCCAGATCGGGAATCTATACAAATATCCGCTATTCCTATTCCATTATTCTAAATACTAAATTCAAAATTCTATGCATATCATTTCCCTAAATATTCAAAACACCCTCCCTGTCATTCCGGACTTGATCCGGAATCTATATCAATAAATCTATCTTCTAAAGTCAAGCTCAGGATAACAAATATAAAATATGAAAATAATTCCTCAAAATGTCCAAAAACTAATAGATGAGTTTGCCTCTCTTCCGGGCATCGGCCCTAAAACCGCCCAGAGACTCACTTTCTATTTGCTCCGAAGTTCTGACAAGGATCTGGAACACCTTGGCAATGCTGTCTTGAATTTGAAAAAAGACATAAAAACCTGTTCTACCTGTTCAAATATAGCAGAGAGCGACCCCTGCCATATCTGCGATGATCCAAGGAGAGAAAAAAACAGCATTTGCGTAGTGGAGGAACCGCTTGATGTGGTTGCAATAGAGAAAACAGGCAAGTTTCAGGGGCTTTATCATGTTCTTGGCGGAGTTATATCGCCTATAGAAGGGGTTGGGCCTGATGAACTCTTTATCAAGGAGCTGGTAGACAGACTAAAAAACTCAGATGTAGAAGAAATAGTTTTAGCTACTAATCCTAGCGTAGAAGGAGAAGCAACGGCGCTATACCTGCAAAAGCTTATAACACCTCTGGGCATAAGGATTACCCGTATAGCGCGTGGGCTTCCTGTCGGCGGAGACCTTGAATATGCTGATGAGGTAACTCTTTCCCGTGCTATTGAGGGAAGGCTGGATTACTAGAATAAAAGACTTATTAAAATATACATACCTTCTAGATGTTAAAAAAATTGATGATGAACTGAGTGAATTGTGGAATCGTTATGAAGAAATACTAGAAAATCCAAACTGGGAGGATATGAACGAAGCATGGGCTATTTTATATATGGTGGGTTATATCTATACAGAAGATATAGCTCCACAAGCTATAGAGAAAAGACTTCACGTCCTTAAAAAACCAATGAGCCTTCTAAGCTTCTTTACCTTAGTGGACTCAAAATCAGACAAACTAAAAGAGTATAGAAAAGATCTTATATTCAAAAATTTAGAGGACTACTACAGAGTTATAAAGAAAAATAAAAATAGACTTGTTGATGGAAAACTCTATATGAATGAGGAAAAATTTATAAAGCTATATAATAAATATAACCCAAACAAAAAATCTAAAATCAAAGAAAAGGGAAAATTTTAAGTAGTTATTCCTTTCCTTTTGTGCTCAAATAATGTAGAATCTAATATATGCCTTTAAAATTATACAATACATTAACAAGAAAGAAAGAGGAGTTTAAACCGCTTCACGACAAGGAAGTGGGCATCTATACCTGCGGCCCGACAGTATATGACCTTTCTCATGTGGGACATGCCAGAACTTATATAGCCTTTGATGTTTTGGTCCGTTATCTTAAGTATATCGGCTATAAAGTAAACTATGTGGTCAATGTTACCGATGTTGATGATAAGATCATTAATAGAGCTAAAGAAAAGAAAGTTGATGCAAAGAAATTTACCGATGACATGACCAGGCAATTTTTTCAGGATTTCAGTGATTTGGACCTCCAAAAACCAAACAACATGCCTAAAGTAACGGAGAATATACCTTTAATTATTAAATTCATAGAGAAGCTAATCAATAAAGAGTATGCCTATGAATCTAGTGGAGATGTTTATTTTTCTGTCAGGAAGTTCAAAGATTATGGCAAGCTCTCGGGCAATAGTATAGAAGATTTGGAATCTGGGGCAAGGGTAGAGCCCAATGAGAACAAAAAAGATCCTCTGGACTTTGCTCTTTGGAAAAAAACAAAAGAAGGGGAAACAGTTTCGTTTGAGAGCCCCTGGGGAAAAGGGCGGCCTGGCTGGCACATAGAATGCTCTGCTCTGTCTAATAACTATGTTGGTGACACACTGGATATACATGGCGGTGGGAATGATCTTGTTTTTCCTCACCACGAGGACGAAATAGCTCAATCAGAAGCAGCCAATGGTAAAAAGTTTGCTAACTTTTGGATACATACCGGCATGGTTACCGTAGATGGCAAAAAAATGGCTAAATCTCTGGGTAATTTTATAACTATTCGGGACATTCTAAAAAAATATCCAAAAGAAGTTTTGCGCCTTCATGTGATAGAAACACACTATAGAAGTCCTTTTGATTTCAATGGAAAAGCGCTCCAAGCCACACAAAATACCCTCCAAAATCTCCGAAATGATATCCGGGAGCTAAAGAATATAAAAAACGGCAAGAGGATGAACAAAGGCTATAAAGAATCTTTTATTCAAGCAATGAACGATGACCTAAATACACCTCAAGCACTGGCTTCTATCTATAAATTAATAAAAATAGCTAAAAAGGAAGAGGTTGGCGGGATTATTGATTTTATACTTGAAATAGATAATAAAATTCTAGGGCTGAATCTTGATAAAGAAGAGACAATACCTGAAAACATACAAAAACTAGCCGGGGATAGAGAAAAAGCAAGAAAAGAGAAAGATTGGGAGTTATCGGATAAAATACGTGCTCAAATAGAAAAACATGGCTATACGGTAGAAGATACGACAAATGGTCCTATAATAAAGAAAAAATAGTTTCCGACACGGAATCTATACCACTTCACCCCCTGTCATTCCGTGCCTTGATAAAAATCTATATCACTCTCTGTCATTCTGTGCTCCAATATGGAATCTATATCAGTTCACCCCTGTCATTACGTGCCCCGACACGGAATCTATACAAATAGAAATGGATTCTGAATCGAGTTCAGAATGACAAAGAAAGATTTAGAATAACATTATGGAGTTTGTGTAAAATGACTAAAAAAGAGCAGTTTTCTTGGAAAAAGGTACAAAAGCCCATATTTGCTATGGCGCCGATGGCAGGTATCACCTGTTCGCCTTTTAGGCGTGTTTGCAAGAAGTTGGGTGCTGATATCGTATTTTCTGAAATGATTGCCGCCGAAGGAGTATACTACAAAAGCAAGAAAACACTGGCTTTAATGAATTTCTATGAAGAGGAAAGACCTATTATTATCCAGATATTTGGAAACAACCTTGAAAAAATGGCATATTCAGCCAAATACATTGAAAAAAACGTAAAACCGGATGGAATAGATATAAATATGGGTTGTCCTGCCAGAAAGGTGGTTGCCGGCGGAAGGGGATCTGCACTGCTTTTAGACCCCAAAAAGGCACTGGAAGTGGCAGAAGCAGTAAGAAAAACTACCAAGCTGCCCCTGTCGGTAAAAACCAGGATAGGTTGGGAAAAGTTTGATATTCAGGAATTTGTTCAAGACTTAGAAAGGGTTGGTATCAATGCTATAACTATCCATGCGAGAACAAAAAAGCAGGGATTTGCCGGAGAACCAGACCTCAGGGCTCTCAAAGAGATAAAAAAACTAGTTAAAATACCCGTTATCGGAAATGGAGGGATAAAGACAGCTGAAGATGCCAGGAAAATGCTCAAAACGGGCTGTGATGGGGTAATGGTAGGTAGAGGTGCCCTTGGAAATCCATGGATATTTAAGTCTATAAAAGAAGGAAAAGACTATAAACCTTCATGGGGGGAAACCGTTGAAACAGCTCTCTGGCATCTGGATATGAGCGTGAAAGAGTTTGGTGATAAAAAAGGTATATTTGATATGCGAAAGCACTACGGGTGGTATTTTAGGGGTTTTGATGGAGCTAAGGAACTGCGTAAAAAGCTAGTGCTGATTGATAACGAAAAAGAGGTGAAAAAAGTGCTAAAAAGTGGTAAAATATTGTAGTCAATCGGGAGCCCGCCTCGACTCGGTGTCCATTTTTCCCTGTCATTCCGTGCCCCGACACGGAATCTATACAAAAACTAGATTCCAAATCAAGTTTGGAATGACAAAGAAAGAAAATTAAAATCAAATAACAAATAGTCGGGAGTAGCCCCTGGCCGACGCGAGCGCCAGCTCAGGCAGGCAAGCGGTAAGGCAATGGGTGGCGTCTATCCCGCTTAAAGCTCGGAGATCGTCTAATGGTAGGACAACAGGTGGCGTTTATCCGCCATAATAATCGGGAGTAGCCAAGCGGTAAGGCAATGGGTTCTGGTCCCATGATCGCAGGTTCGAATCCTGCCTCCCGAACCAGAAAATTTATATTTATAAATAAATTCGGTAGGCAGGTGAGAATCTGCTCGTGAGAATCTTTACCCGTCCGTAGCTTAAGCGAAGGCAGGCCGCCTCCCGAGCCAATGAAGGCGGAGTATTGAAGACGCCAAGAAACAACTTCGCTAGAGAGTAGAAGAGTGTACTTAAAAAGTTAAGCAGAGAGCTGAGATAATAACCAAGCGGCTGAGCCGCTTCGAGTCCTAGTCTCCGAGCTTTGTGCGGGAGTCCCATAATCAGATTTAGATTTATTACAATCTATGCAACATTCTAACATTCTCACTTGTCCTCCCGTAACTTTATGTGAAGGGGGAAGAATGTTGGAATGTTTTTTGTGTGAACATTTTATAAATAAAAAGTTTGTATACTAGAATCATGGTGCCAACTGCGGTTAAAATTAGTACTTAGGGACTTGAAAAAACAATTCATAAAAAGTACAGCACAGAGAAGCTGTTTTAGAAAAAAGGAATAGTGAATGTATATATTTTTAGATGAAAGCGGACAATTTACAAAGCATAATGATGATGAATATTTTATCATTGGCTCTTTTACAACAGGTGATCCTAAAAGAACGGGAAAAAGATTCAAATCCTGGCAGCGAACACGTTTTCCCAGAAAATTGAGGCATCAGTCGGAAATAAAGTTTTCTGAGGTGAAGATTAGTGATAAGTTGCGCCTCAGAACACTAAAGATGATTACAGATTTGGATGTAAGAATAAAATACAGCTATCTTAAAAGGGGAAACATACCAGAAAAGAATATAGAAGTGACGGAAAGCTCAAGACTGGTATGCTTTATACTCAGGTAGTAGCAGAAAACCTCAGGCTATATGCTTCTTCCGCTAAAAACGAATTTAGGGTTTTTTGCGATCGAAGGCATTTGAAAGGTTTAAAGAGGAAAGATTTTAGGAATATATTAACTGCGGACTTACTGCCATTATTACCAAAAAATTCTGTTGTAGAGATAGAAATGCTAGATTCTACAACAAATGCAAATATTCAGATTGCAGACTGGATTTCTGGCACTCTAGCAAGACATCACGAGAAAAAAGATTTATGCCAAGAATGCTATGATATTTTAAAAAATAATATTGTTGATAGTGAAGAGTTATTTAAAGATTATTGGGAGGAGAACCATAAAAACAAAAAACTCAATCGCAAAGATTGAGGCTTTTGTGAAGCAGCGTCTTGTGAAACGAAGATCTGGAGCTTTTGTCTCGGATGCTCCGAGGGAATACCCCAGCGCTTCATAAGCTATTATTGCATGCTTCGTTAATATATTAACATAAATTGTCCACAAGTAAAGAGAATTTTTTACAAAAAATAGCAGAGTATATGTAAAATAACAACCATAACTACGATTGAGGTTCTACAACATTCCAACATTCCCGCTTGTCCTTCCGTGTCCTAGGCAAGGACATTTTGCACTTTTTCTTTTAATACTTCATTGGGTGTCT
>CAZTWZ010000009.1:0-12847 GCA_964617835.1 uncultured Candidatus Saccharibacteria bacterium
CTTTACCGCCGAAGAGATCAATCTGCCCATTTTTTTCATCTTTCTGCGTTGCTTGAGCAAACCCCAATATTTTTTCTAGATTAAAAAGCAATATTCCTCTATTGCCAAAATCTTCCATTGACCCGGACTTTATAAGTGACTCTATAACTTTCTTGTTAATCTCCCGCGCATCAACCCTCTTGCAAAAATCTTCAATTGATTTGAGCTTGCCGCCCTTCTCTCTCGCATCTAAAATTGCCGCGATAATACCCGTCCCAACGTTCTTTATTGCCGCGAGCCCAAACCTTATCTTGCCCGTGTCTTTCATAACTGCAAACTCTGAATAAGACTCATTCACACTCGGGGGTAAAACTTCTATGCCCATTTTCCTGCATTCATCTATCTCTATCGCTATCCGGTCAATGTTTGAATAGTCGCTTGTCATAAGCGCCGCCATGAAAGCATCGGGATAGTGAGCTTTTAAGTATGCCGTCCAGTATGCAATGAGTGCATAGCAGGCAGCATGAGCTTTCACAAACCCATACTGGGCAAATTTTTCGAAATCATCAAAGACCTTTTCTGCGGTCTGCTTCTTGACTCCGTTAACAACTGAGCCCTCAATAAACTTAACACGCATCTTTTTCATCATACGGGCAATCTTTTTACCCATAGCCTTTCTCAGGGTATCCGCTTCACCTCCGGTAAAACCGGCCATTTCTTTTGCTATTTGCATAACCTGCTCCTGATATATTACGATGCCATAAGTGTTCTTTAGGGCTTCTTTCATCAAGGGATGAGTATATGTAACCTTCTTTTTCCCTTGCTTGCGAGCGATGAAATCATCTATAAACTGCATCGGACCGGGACGATATAGCGCCACCATAGCCACAATATCTTCAAACACTGTTGGTTTTAGTTGTTTGATATATCTCTTCATGCCAGCGGACTCCAGCTGAAAAACACCGGTCGTTTCACCTCTTGCAAGCAGTGCGAAGGTTTTTTTGTCATTCAGTTTGATTTCCTCTATTTGAATGTCTTCATCATAGACTTTTTTAACAATGCGAAGGGCATTTTTCAAGACCGTAAGGTTGGCAAGTCCGAGAAAATCCATTTTCAGGATCCCTATATCTTCAAGCGGCCACATAGAATATTGCGTGTTTGTCGCGATATCGCCTTTTGTTGCTTTTTGCAGAGGGGTATAGTTCACAAGCGGCTTCTTTGAAATGACCACACCAGCCGCATGTGTAGATGAATGCCTTGCCACACCCTCAAGTCTCTTGGCAATATCTATGAGTTTTTTTATTTTCTCATCAGAGTTATAAAATACCCTAAGCTCAGACACATCTTTTATTGCATCCTCTAAACTTGAAAACTGCGGTATCAGTTTAGCAATCCGGTCCACTTCTGCATACGGTATTCCGAGAACTCTGCCGGTATCACGGATGGCATTCCTCGCTGCCATCGTTCCGAATGTAATGATCTGGGCTACATGATCCTTGCCATACTTTTCGGCTACATATTCTATAACTTCATGGCGCCTATCATCAGCGAAGTCCATATCTATATCAGGCATGGAAATACGATCTGGATTTAGAAACCTCTCAAAAAGGAGATCAAACTGCAGCGGTTCCAGTTCTGTAATGTTTAATGCATAAGACACGACCGACCCCGCTGCTGAACCTCTGCCCGGTCCCACTATAATACCCTGGTCTTTAGCCCAGTTCACAAAATCCCAGACAATTAGAAAATATGACTCATACCCCATCTTTTCTATAACACCCATTTCATAATCTACTCTCTCACGGATTTCCGGTGTTATTTTTCCATACTTTTTCTTTAATCCTTTTTCTGTCAACTTTTGGAGGTAGCTTTTTAGCGTTTCACCTTCCGGTACATCAAACTTTGGGATAAGCATTTTACCGAGTTCTATTTCTAAATTGCACTTCTCTGCAATCTTAACCGTATTGTCTATCGCTTCCGGTGTATCCTTGAAAGCTTCTATCATTTCTTTTGGAGATACAAACGAAATATCTCCCTCCATTTTCATCCTGCCTTCTTCATTTATCGTTTTGCCTGTTTGAATACAAAGAAGGGCGTCATGAGCTTCTCTGTCCTCTTTCTCTACATAGTGGACGTCTTTTGTGGCAACAAGAGAGACTTTATGTTTTTTTGCAAATTTTTTTAATAGCTCATTTCCTTTCTCTTGCTCTTCATACCCGGGATGATACTGCATCTCCAAATAGAAATCATCTCCAAAAGTGTTTTTATAATATTCAAGTGCCTCCTCAGCTTTTCTCTCCTGTCCATCCATTAGCTTTGAAGTAATATCACCTTGCAAGCAGGCAGAGAGAGCTACAAGCCCTTCAGAATATTCTGCTAAGAGTTCTTTATCTATTCTGGGCTTATAATAGTACCCTTTGAGGTGAGCCTCTGTAGAGAGTTTCATAAGGTTTTTATAGCCAGTTTCATTTTTAGCAAGCAGTACCAAGTGATTGGGCCTAGTATCTATTTTGCCCTCTTTATCGGTCATTTTTCTTGGCGCTATATACATTTCGCAACCGATAATTGGCTTTATATCGCGTTTTTTAGCTTCTTTATAAAAATCTATCACTCCATACATCACCCCATGGTCAGTAATAGCACATGCCTCCATATCATATTCTTTCGCTTTATCTAGGAGTTGCGGCAGTTTGCACATGCCATCAAGCAAAGAATATTGTGTATGAACGTGTAAGTGAACAAACTTTTTACTCATTAATCAAACCTGCTTCTTTTTTAGATAACAAAATAATGGGTCCCTTAAACCCTCCTGTCTTTACAAGTATTTTAGCATTATAATGATTAAAATAAAATGATTGATTTATTATAAAAATAAAAAATGGCAGCAATTTTACTGTCCCGCCTTAAAATACACGTTCAAAAAGTATTCTTTCTATGATTATTTTTATTTATTTTAAATACAAATAATCTTCTTTTCTGCTTATTCTGTACTGCGAAATCCAACGATAAGCTGGACTATGATATAAACTACGATGTAGTAAAATGCCATTGCTGCCAAGGTTTCAAGCTCAAACCTTGAACTGGTAACATAGATACTATCAAGTGAATTAAAGAGATAAAAGAAAAACCAGACAAAAGGATAGCTCACGGTATAAAAGAATGAAGTGATAATATTTCCGCCAGTTGCTCCGAAAGCAGCAAAAACTATCCTGAAAAGCAGAATAATCTCAACTATCGCCAACACTGACCAAAGCATCCTTTCTGCAGTGTAAGAAATTGCGATAACTTCTCTTTGCTCAACTCTGCCAAGAGGATGAGCAATTGGATGGGCTTTGTAAAAAACCTCACCATCCTTCTCCTCTTTTTCGTTCTTTTTCTTTTTTATTTCTTTTCCCATCTTTTATTTCCCCTCTCATCTTCTAGGCAAACCACATCTGGTATGGCTTCCTTAATTAATCATTATTACTCCTATTATTTTCTATTTTTAAACCCCTGACTACTTTCAAAAATACATAAAATATCACAAAATAAATTACCATGAGTGCTATATTTTCATATAAAATATCACTTGTGATCGCCGAGACTTGTCCTTGGCCGGAGTTCAGTACAGCTACAAAAGGATAGCTTACCGCATATAGCAGGTAGGTTAGAAGATTACTATCACCACTCACTCCAAATGTCATAAGAACTATCCTCATAAGAAGCAAGATCTCAACAGTTCCGGCAAAAAAGATTATAATACTTTCAAGAAAATCTGCCGTAGACGGCTTGATTTTTGGTAAATGCAATTCCCCGGACGGCATCCTTACTGCAGGTATTGTTTCATAAAAAGTGTCACCCTTTTTAGTCTTTTTATCTTCTTCCCTCCTTGCTTTTTTTGCCATAACAGACTCCCTTCATTAACCCAATAAACATCCTATTTAAAACTAGAATAAAACAAAAACCAAAGCATTACCTCTGACAGTATTCCAAAAAGATAAGAGTTTTTTTATAAGATATTTGTATGTTTAATAAAAATCGCTCTGTTTCTCAAAATCTTTTTATCTTAAGGGGCCATCAATACCCCAATACTCTAAACTAAGCATATCCCGAAAATCAAAAGCTACAATTATCGCTCCAATAATTAAAAATATCAAAAATATCTTTTTAAACTTTTTATAAAGAAAGACTCCCACGACAAAGAGTACTACTACATAAATCCACTGATGATAAGGAATGCCTATATATCCCCCAATCGTCTGGTCAACTCTATTGCTAATAGAGAAGCTTACGAAAAGTATCAGCGCATATATTGCTATTTTAATCATAATTTCTTCTGTGTCATCTTATTCTTCCTGTCATTCCGGACCTGATCCGGGATCCAGTTTTTTTATATATATTCTGGATCAAGTTTAGAATGACAATAAAATTATCTTAGTCTATTCCCCAAAATTTCTTAATCTCCACATCATCAACTCCATAAAACTTCAAATCAAGCATATCTTTTAAGTCACTGATGGTTAAACCTATGCCAAAAAATATAAAGTATAGTGACCACTCTTTTTTGTAAAACCAAAGTACTGCGCCAATAATTATTAAAAGGATTCCATATATCCAATGGTGCGGAGCATTCAAATCCCCGCCTAAAATATGACCGATCCTGCCTATAGCGAAACCGATAAATAGTATTGTAATATAGATAATAGTTGATTTAATGCTCATAATCTTATTTTAATCTATTCTTTAAAACCTCATTAACCGCCTTTGGGTTGGCCTGTCCTTGAGTATGAGCCATTACCTGTCCGACAAGAAATCCAAAAGCTTTTTCTTTCCCGCCTTTATAGTCTTCTACAACTTTCGGGTTTGCATCTAATACTTCCTGAATAACTCTTTCTATTTCACCTGTATCTGTAATCTGTTTCATTCCTTTCTCTTTTATAATGCCGAGAGCACTCTTGCCGGTATCAAACATCTCTGCAAAAACTTCTTTTGCCTGCTTCCCGCTTATAGCCCCTTCCTCAATAGCAAGAATAAGCTCGGCTATATTTTCGGGTTCGACTTTACTTTCATTTATTTCAAGTCCTGCCTCATTCAACTTGCCTGCCAGCTCCGTTATAATCCAGTTCGCAGTCCTTTTGGCATATTTCTTTTTATCAAATGAATCTTTGACAGAACTCTCTGTATGCTCTAGACTTTTCTCGAAATATCGGGCTATCTCCACGTCATCGGCTAGGCTTTCAGCCGTTTTCTTGTCAAATCCATATTCACTCTCAAACCTCTTTGCTTTTTCTTGCGGTAATTCGGGCAGTTTATCTTTCATCTTTTCAATAATTTCTTTTGTTTTGACCGGCGGTATATCAGGCTCTGGAAAATAGCGATAATCATGGGCTTCTTCTTTGCTTCTTTGCCCTATTGTTTTCCCTTTCGCATCATCCCAGCCACGCGTTTCCTGAACTATCTTTTTACCTTCATTAATTACGTCTTTTTGCCTTTGCTCTTCGTGCTTGATTGCTCTCTCTAGCATTTTGAAAGAATTTAGGTTCTTTACTTCTACCTTTGTACCCATCTCTTTAGCGCCTTTTTTCTTTATTGATACATTGATATCAAAACGCATATTGCCCTGTTCCATATTCGCATCACTAATCCCCAGGTGGCGAACTAAAGAACGCAAGCTTTGAGCAAATGTTTTTGCTTCCTCAGCTGATGACATATCCGGCTCTGTTACTATCTCAATGAGCGGGGTTCCGGCACGATTTAAGTCCACAAGAGCATTATCTTTTTTATCATGAACAAGCTTGCCCGCATCTTCTTCCAGATGAATATGATGCAAGTGAACTTTCTTTTCCTTGCCATCAGCAAATATTTCAAGGGTGCCGCCAATGACAGGCGGATTGGTAGCCGAAGATATCTGATAAGCTTTCGGAAGGTCGGGATAGAAGTAATTCTTGCGCTCAAAGTTAAATTCGTTAGAAATTTCTGCATCAAGTGACATACCTAAAAGCATTGTCCACTCTATAGCAGTTTTATTGGGTACAGGCAAAGTTCCCGGAAACCCCATACAAACAGGACAAACGTTTGTATTTGGCTTCACGTCAACTGACATATTGTCGCTGCCGCAAAACATCTTTGAATTCGTTTTTAACTGGACATGTATTTCAAGTCCTATAGTCGTCTCATATTCAGGCATACTAAAATTCTAGCACAAAAATACACTTTTATAAACGCTTCTTATGATTTATCTATCAAGTCCTTCTTTCGCCTATCATACTCTTCTTTTGTAATTATTTTGTGGTAAAAAATTTTTGATAGATTTTCCATCTCATTAACAAGTCCCACACTCTTATCTTGTTCTGTTGAAGGATTGAACTCCATAAACTGCTTATTTACTTTGCAAAAAAATTCTACCGTTTTCTTCCTATCTTTTGTAAAAAATTTCAACTGAAACTTCTGGCCAAAATAATCTAGGTATATTGAGTCAAAAACAACACCCTCATTCATATCTATGCTTAGTGCTCTTAGATAAAGCGGCCAAACATCATAACTAAAGCCAAATGGCCACTTAATAATGATGATGATCCTTCTGTCTGTAAGAATGCTCCATCTATGCCACTTTACATAACTCCATGGCTCTTTCACCGCGTATACAAATATTTCACCATTTTCTAATATTTCATCTAAGTGTCTTCGTATTCCTTTTGGAAGCTTAGTTTCCATGCCACTGCTCCCTCCTTTCCAAACAAAATTATGCTCCCAAACGAGCACAAAAACATTATGAAAAATACCAAAAAAAAGAGGTCTTTCTTAGTTATAGTTATATTAAAGAGCTCTTAGTTTTTGTAGTGCTTTTTTGAAATAAGAAATATTTTTCTTCACTTCTGCCAAAAAAAGTTCATGATCAGCTTCATGGGTTATTCTGTTTCTCATCTTATGCGCTTCCCAAAGATTTTGATAATCAGAGTAGTTCGAAAAAAGCTTTTGGGATTTCTTAATCCTGTCTCCCATATTGCCGTTTACTCCAACCTTGGCTTTTAAAACATAGTCAACAAGCTTATCAGCTTCTATTATAGCTACCTTATAGGCACTTGGTTTACTCTGATCCAAAAGCTCCTCTATTTCCTGCCACTTGATCTTAATAAAGCTTTTATCAAGGCTGCCTCTGGGACCTAAAGTTTTTGCTCCACCAGAAAGCCATTTCTTTTTTATAAGAATTGTAAAAATTCCTGCAAAAAGTGCTACCCATAATACTAAATATAAAAACGCTTGATCCATTTATTTGCCCCCTTTTAACTAGGTTGTCATTTCGACCGATCCGGCAACTGCCGGGAGCGGAGAAATCCCTTAACCTTCCCAATTCACAAGTACCAGTTTCTAATTTCCAATGAATACCCAATGCTTTAATCAAAAAATTGTTTCATTTAGATTTCATTAATCATTGGATGTTGTAAATTGGTTATTTAATATTATTTTTCCTCTATCTTAATTGTACTAATTATAATATCCTCTGTTGGTTTTGACCCTTCACCGCTTGCGCCTTGTTCAACGGGTGTTTCGGCTATTTTTTTCACCACATCCATACCGTTTATTACATTACCAAATATAACATAATTTTTGGGCAGTTTCCCGCCGGAGTAGTCACCCGTCATTATAAAAAACTGTGAACCGTTTGTATTCGGACCGGAGTTTGCCATAGCTATAGTTCCCGGAAGATAATCTTTGACAATTGGTTCATCATCAAACTTATACCCCGCATCTCCTGTGCCATCTCCATTCGGATCACCGCCTTGGATCATAAAGTCCTTGATAATCCTGTGAAACGTCAAGCCATCATAAAAACCCTTCTGCGAGAGAAATACAAAGTTATTAACCGTTTTGGGTGTATTTAGGGCGTCAAGCTCCACTGTGATATCTCCCTTGTCAGTCTGTAAGACAGCTGTATACTTTTTGTTCTGGTCTATCACCATGTCCGGATACTTATCATATTTCTTCTTATTCACTTCTTTTTTTACCTCATTTAATTTATTATTTTCCTCACTATTGATCTTTTCCTTTGGTGCATAGAATTTATATCCCAAGAAGCCGATTGAGAGAAGAACTATTACCGCAAATGCTATCAATCCTAATTTAATAATTTTCTTATTTCTCTCCTTTTTCTGCTTCTCTCTTTTTATCTGTTCAAGCTTTCGCTCTAGTTTAATCTTCTGATTTTTACCCATCTATATCACCACCTTAAACTTTCTCCATCCCTCCTCCTTAGTTGCCTGCTCAAACATATGCGCCACGTTCAGTATTTTCGCTTCCTCAAAATGGCCTCCGATAATCTGAATACCTATCGGTAAAGGATTTGAATGCTTCAAGCCACGCTCCAGGTGTATAGATTTTTTCTCACCTGGAGTGTGTGAAACGTTTAAGCCCTCATCTATTTTCTCCCTCGAAAACCCTGCTGGAATAGAAATTGCCGGCACATCAGCCAAACTTGCCGGAGCTGTAAAGACATCCGCCAGATACATTGACACTGGATCTGACTTCTCGCCTATTCTAAATGCCGGTGTCGGAGCAGTCGGAGTCAGGATAATATCTACTTTATTGAATGCTTTTATAAAATCTTCAAAAATCAACCTGCGAACTTTAGCAGCTTTTAAATAATACGCATCATAGTACCCTGAAGACAAAACATAAGTACCGAGCATTATCCTCCGCTTTGCCTCATCACCAAAACCCTCATCTCTAGTTTTAAAATATGAATCTATCAAATTCTTTGATTCTTTGGCACTGTATCCATACTTCACACCATCATATCTGCCAAGGTTAGACGAAACTTCCGCCGTCTGAATAATGTAATAAGTCGCAACACCGTATTCCGTATGTGGCAAACTGATATCAGCAATCTTAGCGCCTAGCTTTTTATATGTTTCTAACGCTTCTTTAAAAACTTTTTCAACTTCCCCATCTAGTCCTTTCCCCAGATATTCCTTCGGCACACCAATCTTTAGGCCTTTAATACTCTTCTCCAAATCCTCGGTATAATCTATCCCTGTCATTCCGACCGACTTCGCGGAGCAACGAGCGGAGGAATCCCTTTCCCCATTTTTACTTTTTACTTTTTCCTTTTTACTTTGCAATGTGGTGGCGTCCTTCGGATCTTCTCCCGCTATCACATTCATCACTATTGCCGCATCCTCTACCGTCTTTGTTATCGGTCCAGGACAGTCCAGGGATGACGCCATAGCTATAAGGCCATATCTCGAAACTCTTCCATAGGTTGGCTTAAGGCCCACTACTCCACAAAATGATGCCGGCTGGCGAATAGAGCCGCCTGTATCTGTGCCTATAGAATATGGTACCTCTTCTGCCGCCACGGCTGCTGCCGAGCCGCCCGATGAACCGCCGGAAACACGGCTCAAGTCCCAAGGGTTAGGCGTCACTCCATAGTCAGAGTTTTCCGTAGAAGCTCCGTGTGCCCATGCATCACAGTTATTTTTACCAACGATAATAGCTCCTGCATCCCTAAGCTTTTTAATCACCGTTGCATCATATGGAGGGATGAAGTTATCAAGCATCTTGGCACTAGCTGTCGTCCTCATGTTTCGCGTGCACAAAACATCCTTAATCCCCACAGGAATCCCAGCCAAATCACTCTTACCCGTCATTCTGGCTTGTCCGGAATCTAAACCTTCTGCATCTTCAGGGCTCAAGGTCGTCACAAAAGCATGAATCTTCGGCTCCACTTCCCTAATTCGCATTAGACAAGCAGACAAAACCTTCCTCTTATCTTCCTTGGCTAATTTTTTAATTGTTTTGTTAATCAATTTCATTCCTCTTAATAGTCATTCTGGCTTGTCCAGAATCAGATTCTGGAGTCCTTCTAGTCCCCAGAATGACATTTTAATGACACTACTCAAAAACTGACTTAGTTTTAATAAACCCATCATCATGTTCCGGTGCATTCTCTAGAAGTTCTGCCGGTGTACCTTCGACCGTTTCAACCTTGTCTTCGCGTGTCACATTCCGAGATCCAGTCCCTGCTGCCATCGGTTCCACACCATCTGTGTCCACTTCATTCAATTTCTCAACATAACCTAAAATGTCCGCCAAATCCTTTTGGTATTTGCCGATTTCTTCTTCGGTCAGCCCGATTCTCGCCAGCTTCGCTAAATATTCAACTTCTTGTTTGTCTATTTTCCCTGCCATAACTTCCTAATTATATCACCTTTTATTACCAAGGTATAATGGTTAACTTAGGCCAAACCTTGGACCACCTCTCAATTTTTTTCTGGTAGATTTCTTCGGTAATTTGAGTCTTGTTCGGACGAACTATCATGCTCAGTAAATCACTCAGATCAAAGGGAGCATAGATAATGAGACTATTTCCTGTTTTTCTTATCCCAATTGTTGTTGACGTTGTTGGAAAGGTGTCTATAGCAGACTCCACTGAAGTATATGGCTCAATTTCACCTCCAAAATGATCTTTATACCATAAATGAACCCTCGCTTCATTCCTAATCTCAACATTGATATTCAGTTTACCAAACAATTTTTCACCCTTTTTAATAAAGGTGTCCTCTTTTTTATAAGAAAGGTTTTTAGTATCAAAGTAAACTAAATCGTAATCCTTGATACCCCTTGTTATATCAAAACCATGTAAAGAATTCCAAACCGTTTGGGCTAAACAACCTGCTGCCAAATACCAATTCGGTAGTTCAAGCTGTGGAACTTTGTTTAAAATTTCCAGCAAGACCTCGTTTTCTGATAAAATATTTTCAAATTTTTTTTCTTCTACTTTTAGGTCTTTCATTTAATCATCTTTAAGAAATCTTTCTCACTTATTACTTTGACCCCTAGTTCTTTTGCCTTTTCAGCTTTGGAGCCGGGGTTTTCGCCGATAACAACAAAATCTGTATTTTTTGAAACAGAGCTGGAGGCATTCCCTCCGTTTGCACGAATCATCTCCTCCGCCTCATCGCGGGTGATAGTGTTTAGAGAACCTGTCAAAACGAAACTTTTTCCTTCCAGCTTGTGCCTGGCTCTCTCATAAACTATTTCTACCCCATTTTTTTCCAGTTTCCTGAGAAACTCCAGATTCTTTTTATCTCTAAACCACTGATATATGCTCTTTGATGCTATATCCCCTATACCCTCCACTATTTGTAAGTCCTCAAGTGAAGCGCTTTTAACATCTTCCAGCCTTTGAAATTTTCTGGTAACATCTGATGCTGTTATCGCTCCGACATGGCGGATACCGAGACCGTAGAGAAACCTTCTGAAAGATACTTGCTTGTTTTCATTAATTGCTTCCACTAAATTCTTCGCCGATGTTTCAGCAAACCTTTCAAGCGGTGCCAAATCGCCTTCGGTCAGAGCAAAAAGATCTGCCGCATCTGTTATCAATCCTTCTTCAATTAACTGGGCGACTATCTTCTCACCCAAACCTTCTATGTTGAAAGCGCCTTTTGATACAAAGTGCTCTATCTTTTGCCGTTCTATGGCAAAACAATCCTTAGAAGTACATCTGGCTACCGCTTCACCCTCTGGCTTTATAATTGGTCCCCCGCATATCGGACACTTTTTGGGCATTTTGAATTTCTTCTCTTTTCCTGTGCGAAGATTTGATAGTGTCTGCACTACTTCGGGAATGATATCCCCCGCTTTTTGAATAACAACCGTATCACCTATACGAATATCCTTGCGCTTAATCTCATCTTCATTATGTAGCGTGGCTCTGGAAACAGTGGATCCGGCAACTTTTACAGGTGTCAGGACTGCATAAGGCGTCACCGCGCCGGTCCTACCAACATTTACGCGTATATCCTCCAGCTTCGTTGTCACTTGTTCGGCCGAAAACTTATAGGCAACCACTCCCCGGGGAGCTTTTCCTACTATACCAAGCTTCTGTACCAAATCTTCAGAGTTAATATTGATGACTGCTCCATCCGTCTGATATGGCAGGGTTTTGCGCTTATCTTCCCATTCTTCTAAAAATTTTTCAACTTTTTTTAGGTTCGTGCAATGCTTTGAGTTTGACTCTACTTTGAATCCTAATGTCTTCGCTATCTCGTGTTCTTGACTATGGGTTTTAATTTCCTCCCCATACACCGCCCATGCCATAAACTTCAGTTTTCGAGATGCTACCACCTTCGAATCTAACTGCCTTAAGGTTCCTGCAGCGAGGTTTCTGGGATTGGCATAAGTCGGTTTACCTGTCTTTTCCTGCTCTCTATTAATTTTCTCAAATTGCCTGTAATCCATATACACCTCACCGCGCACCTCTATCGTTTTGGCTTCAGTGAGCTTTAGGGGAATGCTTTCTATGGTACGAATATTTTGAGTTACATCCTCACCCGTAGTTCCATCACCGCGAGTTGCTGCTGTTTTTAAGAGTCCTTTTTCATAAGTCAGATAAATAGAAAGTCCATCAAGTTTCAGCTCTACGAAATAATCCAGCTTTTCGCCTGGGATGATCTTTTGGATTCTCTTTTCCCAATCCTCTATTTCCTTTCCGTCAAAGACATCATTTAGTGAAAGACCCGGACGCGCATGCCTGACTTTTTTAAATTTATCCAGAGGTTTTCCTGCCACTCTTTGCGTGGGTGAATCAGGAGTAACAAGCTCAGGATACATCTCTTCAATTTGAGTAAGTTCATGCATTAAAGATGTTTTGGCCGCCTCTGATACTATTTCTTTATCTAAAACATGGTAGGCATAGCGAATACGGTCAATCTCTGCCCGTAGTTTCTCTGCCCTTTTTTTAGCATCATTCAGAGGTATCTGTTTCATAAAGTTATTATACCAAAATTAACAGGTTAATTCATTGTCATTCCCACCCATAACTGAAACCTCAATAATTTAGATACTCAGACTCGACTCAAAGAAAATAAAAAATACAAGATCTTTT